>CAYTPH010000062.1:0-11360 GCA_964439635.1 uncultured Terriglobales bacterium | reverse complement strand
TTGAGCCGTTTTGCGGGCGTGAGCGGAGCGGGAGCCCGCAGGCGAAATCCTGAGCGAGCGGAGCGAGTCGAAGGACCTTGCGGATAGTTTGGCTGCCCCCCAGGGATTCGAACCCCGATATGCTGATCCAGAGTCAGCTGTCCTACCATTGAACGAGGGGGCAGCGCGGCTACTTCTCGATTCTATGATGCAGGTAGAAAACGGTCAACCGAGGGCTAGAATGGGGTTCATGACGGCAGAACGCGGAAGCATCATGGTCTATGAAGACGAGCAGATCGCGGCGCGGCGGCCGCTGGAAGCCGAGAAGTGCGCCCTGGTGGTGGTGGACATCCAGGAAAAGCTGCTGCCGCCCATCTTCGAGCGCGAGCGCCTGGTGCGCAACTCCCAGCTGCTGATCCGCCTGGCCAGCATCCTCAAGATGCCGACGCTGGTGACCACGCAATACTCCAAGGGCCTGGGCGGCACCGTGCCGGAGATCGCTTCCCTGCTGCCCGGCGCCGCGCCCATGGACAAGCTGGAGTTCGGCTGCTTCAACAACCCGGCCTTCTGCTCGGCGGTGAAGCAGCTGCCGGGCAAGCGCAACACCCTGCTGGTGTGCGGCATGGAGTCGCACATCTGCGTGATGCAGACGGTGCTGGGGGCGCTGGAGCAGGGATACATCGTGCACGTGGCTTCGGACGCGGTCAGCTCGCGCACGGAGTGGAACTGGAAGATCGGGCTGGAGCGGATGAAGCAGGCGGGCGCGGTGATCTCCTCTACCGAGATGATGATGTACGAGCTGATGCGGGCGAGTGGGACGGCGGTGTTCAAGGAGATGTTGCAGCATTTGAAGTAGCTTTTGCTCGGGCTTACGCCCTCGTATTCATTCGTATCGCCCCTGAAGGGGCTCGGCCCTCTTATTGCAGCTCTCCCCGGGCTTACGCCCGGGGCTAACGTATGCCGTGCGCTGCGCGCACTGGATCTGCGCTGTTCGAACGGAGTCATTCTCATGAAAACCAAGGTGACAAACGCGAAGAATCAGGCGAAGCCCGCCCCGGAAACCAAGCCCAGGGTCCACCGCAACGGGGCCAAGCCGGAGCAGAACGGGTACCAGATCCGCACCCGGCTGATCCATGGGACGTCGAAGACGCCCAAATGGGACTACAGCCACCACGTCATCCCGCCCATCTCGTCGTCGGCCACCTTCCGGCTGAGTTCGGCGCACCGCGGAGCGCAGGGGTTCTTCGAGTTCGCCTGCGACTCGGTGCAGGACAAGCGCCACGTCCCCATCTACATCTACGACCGGCTGGACGAGCCCACCCGCGGCATGCTGGAGGAGAACCTGGCGGCGGCCGAGCAGGGCGAGATCGGCATCTGCTTCTCCACCGGTATGGCCGCCATCACCGCGGCGGTGTGCGTGCTGGTGCGCGCCGGCGACGAGGTGGTGGCCCACGACACCCTCTACGGCTGCACCTACAGCTTCATGACCAACTGGCTGCCGCGGCTGGGAGTGAAGGCGCGCTTCGTCAACCTGGACGACGCCGCGGCGCTGGAACACGCTCTCAACTCCAAGACCCGGGTGGTCTATTTCGAGACCCCGGTGAATCCCCACCTGGAGATCATCGACATGGCGGCCGTCCGCCACGCCGTGGACCGCGCCAATAAGGGCCGGCATGCGGAGGACCGCATCCAGATCGTGGTGGACAACACCTTCGCCACGCCCTACTGCCAGCGCCCGCTGACCCTGGGCGCCGACGTGGTGGTGCACTCGCTCACCAAGGGCATCGGCGGCTTCGGCACCGACATGGGCGGGGTGGTCATCGGCCCGCACACCCTCTACAACCACCTGATGCTCTACCGCAAGGATTTCGGCGGGGTGCTGTCGCCCAAGGCGGCGTGGAACATCCTGGTGTACGGGCTGCCGTCGCTGGCGGCGCGCATGGCCAACATGCAGCGCACCGCCTTCCACGTGGCCAGCTTCCTGGAGAACCACCCCAAGGTGGAGCGGGTGTTCTATCCCGGACTGGCGTCGTTCCCGCAGCGGATGCTGGCGGAGAAGCAGATGCACGATTACCGCGGCAAGTTCGCCCCCGGCTCCATGATCTACTTCCGGCTGAAGACCCCGAAGGGCAACGAGGCCGAGCGCTTCATCGACTACATCGCCGATAAGGCCTACTGCATCACCCTGGCCGTGAGCCTGGGGCAGATCAAGACGCTGATCGAGAGCCCGTTTTCGATGACGCATTCGTCCTACCAGGCGGCCAAGGGGACGTCGGGCAAGAGTCTGGAGCATGGGTGTTCGCGCGGCGTCGAGCCGGGCGGGATACGGCTGTCCATCGGGCTGGAGGATCGGCACGACATCATCGCGGACCTGGAGAAGGCGCTGGGGGTCGTATAAGAGGATCTTGAGGGTGCCCCACCCAAGCCGGGGGTTGGCTTGGGTGGGGATTTTTCTGGGCAGGTCGAGAAGACTTGCCCACCCTTGTCAACACCGGGTTAGGACGGGGCACCCCGCACCCCGCTCGTTGGGAAGATTCCCGCTCCTGTTCTGATTTCGGAACAAACCGGGGCATGGGCGTCAGATCCAGCAGAAAGCTGCTATAGTGCGCCGCCCTGGAGGAGCTATGGCCGCTCGACTCCTGCTCTGCGTCTTGCTGATGGCCGCTCTCGCCGCCTTCGCCGGCGATGACGACGAAGAGGGCAAGCCCGCGCCCCGCTTCAACGCCAGGACCCTCTCCGGCGAGAGCTTCAACAACCAGTCGCTGAAGGGCAAGGTGGTGCTCATCCAGTTCTGGACCACGTGGTGTACGTACTGCCGGCAGGAGCAGCCGCTGGTGGACGAATTTCACGAGCAATACCAGGACAAGGGGCTGGTGGTGCTGGCGGTGGACGTGGGCGAATCCAAGAAGACGGTGAAGAAGTACCTGCAGGAGAACCCGCGCACTTGCCGCATCGTCCTCAACGACGACACCAACCTGCCGGCCATGTTCAACACCCAGAGCTACCCGGTGTACGTGGCCATCGACCGCGAGGGGAACCTCGCCGGGGTGCAGCGCGGCGCCGGCGGCGAGCGCGCCCTGCGCAACCTGCTGCGCTTCGCCGGGCTGGAGATCGAGAAGAAGCCGGCGGAGGAAGAGCAGTAGACTTCCGCAATGCCTCATTCCGCCGAATACATCGGCCGGGCCGCCTGCCCGAAGTGCCGGACTGTGTCGTACTTCGGATGGGTCGAGCTTCCAGGTCCGTTCGCCTGCCCAGGTTGCGGCGAACCTCTGGTGGTGGCATACCCGCGCGGGCGCTGGATCATTCTGAGTTCCTTCTTCGCCGCGTGGCTCGTGGCCTACGTCACCGGGTTGCGAGGCGATCATCTGGCTTACTTGCCGTACGGATGGCTGGTCGCCTTCGTCGCCCTCCTGGTCGCATCCAACCTCACTGGTCTGGCGGCGACACCAGCTATCGAGCCGGCGAAAGGATCGCACTCGCTACTGTCGAGCCTTGGTCTCTTTGTAGGTTTTTGGGTAGGTTGCTCGCTGGCGGGGATCGTCTATGTTTTCAGCTTCTATGGCTGGTTCATCAAGCTGGTTGGCACCCCGGAAGAGTTGCGGGAGCATTTCGAGATGCTGTCGCTGCCACTTGCCTGGGCGAACCCCCGCCTCATCATCCGGCCTAGCATGAATCTCGCACAGGTTTGGGGTGTGATCATCCTGAACTCGCTTTTCCCCGCGGCGATCCTTTCGATCGTTTACCGGGTGGTCAGAGCCCTACTGCGAAGGGGGCAGCCGCACCAGTTAGGGCTTGCGAACCCCGTGCCGGACGATGACGAAGTGCCGTGAGAGGCGCCCCAAATCCGTGATTACCTCGGTTCGCACATACCTCGGTAGCTAATTGACGCCGGCGAGCGTGGCGGCGACACTCGGAACATGAGACCCCGTCTGCTCTGCATTCTCTCTCTCCTGCTCCTGGCCGCGCCCATGGCGCTGGCGCAGGCCGCGGCCGACGAATCCAAGATCCTGGCCATGGAGAACGCCTGGAACCAGGCCCAGCTCCACCACGACGCCAAGGCCATGGATTCGCTGGTGGCCGACAGCTTCGTCAACACCGAGTCCGACGGCTCGGTGCAGAGCAAGGCCGAGTTCCTGGCCTCGATCAAAGACAAGGCCGCCTACCACGCCGAGACCATGTCCAACAGCGACGTGAAGGTGCGGCTGTACGGGAACGTGGCGGTGGTGACCGGCGCCTACCGCGCCAAGGGAGTCGCCGGCGGCAAGCCCTTCGACAACCGCGGCCGCTTCACCGATACCTGGCTGCTGCTGAATGGACGCTGGCAGTGCGTGGCCAGCCACGCCAGCCATATCCCGAAGTAGGCGAGATCGTCCCCGCGGGCCGACGCCGCGGGTCGGAGACCCGCGGCCACACCTCTAGCCGCGGCGGAGGCCGTGGCGCCAGCGGGCGTGCAGGCGGATGAGGGCGGCGATGCCGCACAGTTCCAGCGGCCCGGGCGTGCTCCACAGCACGTTCAGGTTGGAGAAATCGGGCTCCATGACGTGCACGCCCCAGAGCACGGCGGCGCTGAACAGGGCCAGCGCCAGTCGGCGCTCCAGGCAGATCCAGTCAAAGCCGTGCTTCACCGGCAGCGGCCGCGCGGGGGCGTAGGCGATGACCTGGTGGTCCTCGTAGCCGGCGCGTTCGTAGCCCCACTTGTCGATCTTGGCGGAGGTCGCCATGCGGGGATTGTGGCCCCAGCCGCCCCCCGCCGCCAGATTACCGAGGTCGGGAGCGGGGCGGCGCAGGGACGTGTCCGTTAGAAACCCTCACCACGGATCGCCACGAATCAACACGGATCAGGAGAGGCAGAAACCCATCCGTGGAGATCCGTGGCTAGACTTTTGGTGTCTCTTAGGGCCGAGCGAACACCACCCGCCCGCCGACCATGGTCATATCCACCTTGGCCTCGCGGATCTTCTCCGGCGGGATGGCGAAGATGTCGTCGCTGAGCAGCACCAGGTCGGCCAGCCGGCCGGGCGCCAGGATGCCTTTGCGGTCGTCCTCGAACTCGGCGTAGGCGGCGCCGGCGGTGTAGGCGGCCAGCGTCTCGGCCACGGTGAGCTTCTGCTCCGGCACCCAGCCACCGGGATACTTGCCGTCGAGGGTGGCACGGGTGACGGCAGCGTAGACGCTCTGCAGCGGATCGAGCGGCGCCACCGGCCAGTCGGTGCCGAAGGCCAGCCGGACGCCGTTGTCGAGAAAGGTGCGGAAGCCGTAGGTGGTCTTGATGCGCTCGGGGCCGATGCGCCTCTCGGCGAAGCGGCCGTCGTCGATGGCGTGATAGGGCTGCATGGAGGCGATGACCTGCTGGCTGCCGAAGCGCGCGAAGTCCTTGGGGGCGACGTGCTGAGCGTGCTCGATGCGCATGCGGCGGTCGGCCTCGCCGTTCTTCCTGGCCACCTCGGCGAATTGGTCGAGGATGATGGAGATGCCCTGGTCGCCGATGGCGTGGACGCAGAGCTGGAGGCCGGCGGCGTCGGCCTTGAGCATGCGCTCCTGCATGGCGGCGGGCGGCTGCATCTCCTCCGACAGCAGCCCGCGGGTGTGGGGCGCGTCGGTGAAGGGTTCGAAGAAGTAGGCGGTGGTGGAGCCGAGCGAGCCGTCGGCGAAGCCCTTCAGCGCGCCGGTCCGCAGGTAGCTGCTGCCGAAGGCGCGGCGCAGGCCGGGCTTGGCGACTTCCTCCCAGCGCAGGATGGAGTGGACGGCGTAGATGCGCGCGGTCAGTTCCCCGCGCTCGGCCAGCTCGGCGTAGAGATTCAGGTCCTCGGGGGCGGTGCCCATGTCCTGCAGGCTGGTGACGCCGACCTCGGCGGCGTGGGCCAGTGCGCGTTTCAGGGTGCGCAGGCGCTGGTCGTGGGTCATCGGCGGGATGACCTTGTAGACCAGGTTCATGGCGGCGTCTTTGAGCAGGCCGGTGGGTTCGCCATTGGCATCGCGGACGATCTCGCCGCCCGCGGGCGCCTGGGTTTCCTTGGTGACGCCGGCCAGGCGCAGCGCCGCGGAGTTGGCCAGCGCCATGTGCCCGTCGTAGCGGCTGACGAAGACGGGCGTGTCGCCGGTCCGCGGATCGATCATCTGTCGCGTGGGCAGGACCGCAGGCGTCCAGCCCTGGTCGTCCCAACTGGTGCCCAGCACCCACTCGCCGGGGCGCTGCTTCGCCCGTTCGCCGATGCGGCGGGCGAACTCCTCGGCGGACTTGGCCGACTTCAGCTCGACCGAGTCGAGCTCCATGCCGCCCATCATCAGGTGGAGGTGGGCGTCGTTGAACCCGGGTATGAGGCGGCGCCCGCGAGCGTCAAGGACCTTCGTCTTCGGCCCGCGCCAGGCCTGCAACTCTACGCTGCCGCCGACCGCGACGATGCGCTCGCCCAGCACCGCTACCGCCTGGACCTCCGGCTGCGAGGCGTCACCCGTCCACACCCTGGCGTTGGTGATGAGCACATCCGCCGCCGGCTTGGACTGTGCCAGCAAGGAAAGAGAGAGCATAAGAGCAAGCACAACAACGTGTGCGATCATCGGCTTTCAGATCCCCCGATCCCCAGATCCCCCGATCACCCGATTTACCTCTGTCCCCAGCTCAGCTTCGCCCGCAGCACGTCGAAGAACGTGCGCTTGCCCATCTTGAGCAGCTTCACCGAGCGGGCGGAGCGCTTGCACACGATCTTGTCGGCGTCCAGCACCGGTAGGCCCACCTGGCCGTCGATGGAGAGGAAGGCTTCCTCGCCCACGTTCTTCACCGCCACCGTGACTTCGCTCTTGTCGGTGATGACCAGGGGACGGTTGGTGAGGGAGTGCGGCGAGATGGGGGTGATGACGAACGCCTCCACGTCGGGAGCGACGATGGGCCCGCCCGCCGCCAGCGAGTAGGCCGTCGAACCGGTGGGGGTGGCGATGATGATGCCGTCGGCCTTGTAGCTGGTGATGATCTGGCCGGCCACGGTGACCTCGAACTCCAGCATGCGGGCGATGGCGCTCTTGGCCACCACCGCGTCGTTCATGGCGTCGAAGTGGGCGATGCGCTCGCCGCCGCGCACCAGGTGGCAGTGCAGCATGGAGCGCTGCTCCACCGCGCACCGGCCCTCCACCAGCGCCTCCAGCGTGGGATACAGCTCCTCGATGGGGATCTCGGTCAGGAAACCCAGCGAGCCCAGGTTCACGCCCATGATGGGCACGTCCGACTGGGCGACGGCGCGCGCTCCCGCCAGCATGGTGCCGTCGCCGCCCAGCACCAGCAGGAAGCTGAGGTTGCGCTCCGCCATGCGCTCCCGCTCCACCACCTCGAAGCTGGGGGTGAAGGGCGCGGTTTCCGGGTCCACGTAGACGGTATAGCCGTGCACGCGCAGCCACTCCGCCACCTGCGGCGCGATGCGCTGCAGTTCCTGCTTGGTCGGCTTGGAGATGATGGCGGCGGATTTCATAGCTGCCAGCTGCTAGCTCCTGGCTTCTAGCCAAAACGGGCGTACAGCAGGAATTCCTTGTTGCCTTCGGCGCCCAGGATGGGCGAGTCGATCACGCCCACCACTTCCCCGCCCAGTTCCTGGATGGCGCGGCTTACCTTCTCGACGGCGCCCCGCTGCGCCTTCTCGTCCCGCACGATCCCGCCCTTGCCGACCAATTCCCTGCCCACCTCAAACTGCGGTTTCACAAGAACGATAGCCCGCAGCGGCTCGTTCAAGGAACTGGCAACTGGCAACCGGCAACTGGCGACTACGGCGGGAAGCACGAGTGTAGCAGAGATGAAACTCACGTCCACCGCCACCACCTGGACCGCCTCGGGGATGTCCTCCGGCTTCAGGTAGCGGGCGTTGCAACGCTCCCGCAGGCGGACCCGCGCATCGGAGCGCAGGCGCGCGTCCATCTGGCCGTAGCCGGTGTCCACGGCGACCACGCGGGCGGCGCCGCGCTGCAGGAAGCACTCGGTGAAGCCGCCGGTGGAGGCGCCGACGTCCAGGCAGGTCTTCCCCGCGACCTCGATGCTCCACTCGTCCAGCGCCCGCTCCAGCTTCAGCCCTCCGCGGCCGACGTACTTCAGGTCCTCGCCCAGCAGGCGGAGGTCGGCGGCCGAATCCACGCTGGCCCCCGCCTTCTCCACTTTCTGCTGGTTCACCAGCACCCGCCCCGCCAGGATCAGGGCTTGCGCCCGCTCCCGCGACGGCACCAGCCCGCGCGCCACCAGCAATTTGTCCAGACGCTGCTTCATCGCTCTCGCGCTTCCGCCGGAACGCATTTCGATTTCCGCAACTCGCACCCGCGACGGTGCAAACCGTCAGACGGGGCGTCATTCCTCACGATGCGGATGTAACTTCGGACTTATCCACACAATTTTCCACAGCCGTGTTGAAAACAACCGGCTTGCGGTCCCACCCACCCGCCGGTAACCACCCGTCTCCCGCCGGTTACTTGCAACATTCCCCCGACGGCCGAATCATACGCGCCAGGAGATGGTGGGGGTGGAGGATGAGACCGATCATCATTTGTTACGTCTGCCGCAAGCGCGTCGCCAAGGACGAACTGCCGCAGCACAACCACTTCGACGAGGAAACCCGCGACCTCGGCCGGGCCGGGGAACGGTCGCAGCAGGCGACCCCTAGGTACTGAGTCCCAGGCCGCCGTCCACCACCAGCGTCTGGCCGGTGATGAAGTGCGGCGCCTGGGCGAAGAACAGGACGGCGGCGGCGACATCGCTGGCCGCTCCCGCGCGCTTCATCGGCGTCTTGGCCGCGATCTTCTTCACCAGGGCCGGCTCCCGGTTTTCGCCCATCGAGATCATCCCCGGCGCCACGCAGTTCACCGCGATCTCCGGCGCCAGCGCCTTGGCCATCACCTGGCTCAGCATGGTCAGCGCCGCCTTGGAAGCGCAGTAATGCGCATGGGTCGCCCAGGGCTCCAATCCGCCCAGGGAGCCGATGTTCACGATCCTCCCTTTGCGCTGCCGCAGCGCCCGGGCCGCCGCCTGGGCCACCAGGAAAGGCCCGCGGGTGTTGGTGGCGAACATCCGGTCCCACTGGGCGACGGTGAGCTTGTCGAACTCGGCGGTCTCGTACCTGCCGGCGTTGTTCACCAGCACGTCGATGCCGCCCAGCTCGCGCACTACCTCCTTCACCATCTCCTTCACGTTGCGCTCGTCGGCGACGTCGCAGCGGATGGCGACCGCGCGCACCCCCAGCCCGGCCACGTCGGCCAGCGTCTGCCGCGATTCGCGCCCGGAGCTGAGGAAGGTGATGGCGACATCGGCGCCGGCGCCGGCGAAGGCCAGCGCCAGCTCCCGCCCGATGCGCTTGGCCCCGCCCGTGATCAGCACCGCCTTGCCCTGCAGCGACATGTGCCGGATTGTATCCGTGGTTGCGCACTCTTGCACTTGGCACTTTGCACCAGGCACCAGGCACTGCTGTTTCTGCTACACTCCCGCGCCATGCACGAGGTCGTGGTCTACAGCCGCAAGGGCTGCCATCTGTGCGAGGTCGTGAAGGAGACCCTGGGCAAGCTGCAGCGCCGCGGCTCCTTCACCTGGCGCGAGGTGGACGTGGACGCCGACCCCGACCTGCACCGCCGCTTCACCGACGAGGTTCCGGTGGTCTTCATCGACGGCCGCAAAGCCTTCAAGTACCGCATGGAGGAGCGCGACTTCCTGCGCGTGCTGAATAGCCGTTAGCCCTTAGCCAGTAGCCATTAGCTCGTAGTGCCGGCGTCAAGTGTTTCCTTCATGTTCCTTTGTGTTGAGGTTTTGCCTTTTGCCTTTTGCCTTTTAGAATCTCGCTCCCATGCGTTCCCGCCTCGAAGCTGACGCCACCGGCATCTTCGTCCACGACGCCGTGCTCGCCGCCTGCCGCCGTTTCGGCGGACGCACCGCCTTGGTGGACACCTCCTACCCCGAGCTGCGCCGCATCAGCTACGCGGAATACGGCGAACTGGTGGAGCGCCTGGCGCGCGGGATGGTGGCTGCCGGCGTAAGGCCCGGCGAGGTGGTCGCCGTCTGGCTCTACAACTCCTGGGAATTCGCCACCGCCTACCACGCCGCCACCCTGGCCGGCGCCATCCCCACCCCGTTGAACCCCAGCTATCGCGACCGCGAGGTCCACCACCAACTGGAAGACTCCGGCGCCGCCATCCTGATCTCCGACGGCGTGCTGCTGAAGACTGTTTCGCTGGAGGGCCTGCCGAAGCTGCGGCGCGTGTTTGCCACCCGCGGCCCGGCGGGCACAAGCGCGGAATCGTTCTCCGTCCTGCTTCAGCCCGCGACCGCCTCGCTGCCCACACCGGCGCAAGACGAGAAGCAGACCCTGGCGGCACTTCCCTACTCCAGCGGCACCACCGGCCTGCCCAAGGGCGTCATGCTCTCCCACTCCAACCTGGTCACCAACTGCTACCAGACGCTGGAGGGCGAGCCCTACCTGCAAGACCGGCAGCGCACTCTCTGCTTCCTGCCGCTCTACCACATCTACGGTCTCAACGTGGTGCTGAACCCGCAGCTGATGGTGGGCGGGACTGTCTACCTGATGCCGCGCTTCGACCCCGAGCGCGCCGTCTTCCTCATCGCCACCGAGGGCATCAGCTGGGTGCCGCTGGTGCCGCCGGTGATGAATGTCTTCTGCCAGATGGCGGAGGCCGGCAGGTTCCCCCGCCAGCACCGCATCAAGTGCGTGAAGTCGGGTGCGGCGCCGCTGGCTCCGGAGCTGGCCCGCCGCTTCCGCGAGCTCACCGGGATCATGGTCGGACAGGGTTACGGCATGACCGAGGCCTCGCCGGTCACCCACATCGGAGTGCACGACCATCCTGACTACGACTCCGCCTCCATCGGCTGGAGGGTCGCCGAGACCGAGTGCCGGCTGATGGCCGAGGGCGACGTGGAAGTCGCCGGCGCGGGCACAGGCGAGCTGGTCATGCGCGGCCCGCAGTTTATGCTCGGCTACTGGAACGCCCCCGCAGCCACCGCCGCCGTGCTGCGCGATGGCTGGTACTGGTCGGGCGACGTCGCCCGCCGCGACCACAAGGGCCTCTTCTACATCGTCGACCGCCGCAAGGAGATGATCAAGTACAAGGGCTTCCCGGTGGCGCCCGCCGAGGTCGAGTCCGTCCTGCTGGAGCACCCCGCGGTGCGGGACTGCGGCGTGGTCGGCCTGGCTGACGCCGCCGCCGGCGAGATCCCCTGCGCCTTCGTCGTCCTGCGCGACGGCCATCCCGGCTCGGAGCGCATCGGCAGCGAGCTCTCCGGCTTCGTCGCCGAGCGCCTCACTCCCTACAAGCAGCCGCGCGAGGTGCGCTTCGTGGCCAACATCCCCCGCAACCCCTCCGGCAAGATCCTCCGCCGCGAGCTGCGCAAGCTGCTCTAGCCCACCGCC
>CAYTPH010000061.1:0-11383 GCA_964439635.1 uncultured Terriglobales bacterium | reverse complement strand
CATCTACACCGGCGTGGAGGAGCTTATCGGCGGCTACGTCCGCCGCTTCGGCGCCGGCAGCATCCAGGTGCACACCAAGTTTGTCCCTGACCTGGACGCGCTGCCGACGCTGAGCAAGCGCCAGGTCGAAGCCACGATCGACAGCTCGCTGCGCCGCCTCGGCGTCCCGGCGCTCGACCTCGTCCAGTTCCACTGGTGGGACTACGACGTGCCGCGCTACGTCCAGGCGGCGCTCTGGCTGGCCGAATTGCAGAAGGCGGGGAAGGTGCGCCACATCGGCGTCACCAACTTCGACACGCCGCGCTTGCGCGAGATGCTCGATGCGGGCGTGCCCATCGTTGCCCACCAGTTGCAGTATTCGCTGCTCGACCGCCGTCCGGAACAGGAAATGTCAGCAATCTGCCGCCAGCGCGGCGTCGCCCTGCTCAGCTACGGCTCGGTCGCCGGAGGTTTCATCTCGGAGAAGTGGCTGGGCGCGCCAGAGCCGCAGGAACCGCTGGAGAACCGCTCGCTGACCAAGTACAAGCTCATCATCGGGGAATTCGGAGGCTGGGAGCTGTTCCAGGAGCTGCTGCGCGCGTTGCGGGTGATCGCCGACCGTCACGAGGTGGGTTTGGGCACCGTGGCCATCCGCTGGGTGCTCGACCGAGCATCCGCCGTTATTGTCGGCGCCCGCACTGCTCAGCACCTGGCGCCCACGCTCGAGGCGCTCGACCTGACCCTCACCGATGATGACCGCCGCGAGCTCGACGCCGTCCTCTCCCGTGCCCGCGGCCCGCTCGGTGACGTCTACTCGCTCGAGCGCACCAAAGACGGCCCCCACGCCGCCATCATGCGCTACAACCTGGGCGGGACCACGGCGATGTGAAGCACGGGACATGCACCGAAGTTTACCAATCAGCCTGCGAAGCAGGCGTTTGAGAATAGCCCAGCACGAGGCGCGCAGCGCCGAAGTGCTGGGTAAGCCGGGGAAAATAGGGAAGAGCCTCTTCAGGGGCGATTGATTCCCGCAGCGGCTAGAGCAGGCTCTTATTGGGGAGGCCATAACGGCACGGCTTCAGCCGTGCCCTCCCGTTGCCGTCGACCGTCGACCGTCAGCCGTCGACTATTTCCGGAACACCGGCGCCAGGAACAGCTCCGCGTGCAGCGCGTCCTTGTACGCCGGGCTGCGCCGCGAGACGTCCTGCGAGGCGAACAGACCAGACTTCAGCAGCACCATCAGCAGGGTGAAGTCGCCGATCAGCTCGCACACCGCGATCAGCACCGACAGCCACACCGCCTGCACTGCCGAGTGCGCCACCGACAGCACCAGCGTCGCCGCCAGCCCCACGGCCAGCACCAGCCCCAGGAAGAAGCGGGCGTAGGGGCCGCTCACCAGCATGTACACGGTGTGCCGCGCCGCCTCCGTCCACCGCGACATGCGGTACAGGTACAGACCCAGCAGGGCCGCGTTCACCGCCAGCAGGATGTGCTCCAGGTGGACCAGGGCCGGGATGCGCTCCGCGCCCGTCAGCTCGCGCAGGGTGAGCGACAGCGTCGTCCCGCCCAGCGCCGCGTAGGTCAGGCACAGCACCGGCAGCAGCCCGGTATGCCAGAAGGGGATGGCCGCCGAGCTGTTCATCACCAGCCCGTCGTAGAACATGATGAACAGCGCCGCCGCCCCGGCGGCGATGCCCAGGTAGCCGTCGAGCAGGTGGGGCAGCCGCCAGCTCTCCCCGAACAGCGCCGGCGCCAGGATGGCCGCACCGCTCACCCCAAGCACCCCCGTTGCCCAGATGCCGCGGGCGATCCAGGAGCGGTCAGGGCGCATGGCCGCCCGCCAGAAGCGTTGCGGCTTGCCCAGGTACAGCAGGTGCGCCGTGTTCTTCCCCGCCATGACGATCAGGTAGCCCACCAGCATGCCCAGGGTGTGCTCGGTGATCAGCGACACCAGGAACAGCCCGGCGCCGATCTCGCCGAAGAAGAAGGCACTCCCGATCAGCCAGTTCCACCACACCTGCCGGTGGTAGCCGCGGGCGAACTTATGAGGGGCGATCGCGTGGGTTTGCATGGGCGGCTCCTATTCGTCGAGGTAGTACACGTTGGGCCGGGTGTCGGCCTCGGGCAGCAGCGGACGCCCGCCGCGCTCCTGGATCATGGTCTGCAGCCGCCCCTTCTCGTCCTCGATGTCGCCGAAGAAGCGGCACTCGGTCGGGCAGGTGACCACGCAGGCCGGCTCCAGCCCGGCGTCCACCCGCGGCGCGCAGAAGTTGCACTTGGTCATCGTGCCTTCCTCGAAGGCCATATACTTCACCGCTTCCAGCGCCGACAGCGAGGGGTCGCCGTGGTAGCCGTTGCGCAGCAGCCCGTCCTCCACGTAGTGCCGGTTCATGTACGGGCAGGAGACGGCGCAGGCGCGGCAGCCGATGCACTTCTCCTTGTCCACCATCACGATCCCGTCCTCGCGCGTGTAGCTGGCCCCCGACGGGCACGCCGTTACGCAGGGCGCGTCCGAGCAGTGGTTGCACAGCACCGGCAGGAAGAAGCGCCGCGTCTTGGGGTAGGTACCCACCTCGCCCGTGACCACGCGGGCGAAGTGCATCCCCGGCGGCGTGCCGTTCTCCTGCTTGCAGGCCAGGGTGCAGGCGTTGCATCCGATGCAGCGCTTCAGGTCGATGACCATTCCGTAGCGAGCCATAGTTCCGTCCTATCCGCCATGCAGGTGGCGCAGGATCTCCATCGTCACGATCTGTTCGCCTCCGCGGAGGCGGGTGTCCAGCTTGTCGGGGCCGAGGCTGAGGCCGTTCACCAGCACCGCGTAATCGCCCCGCAGCCGGCCCTCGCACACCAGGTGGTCGTAGAGCGACGCGCCGTCCTGCGTGGGCAGGGAGCGCAGCAGGTCGCCCACCGTGCTCTGCTCGAACTCCACGCTGCGCTTGCTGAAGCCCAGCAGCTTGCGCGCGCCGCCCAGGGCGGCCACATCCACGTTAGGCATGTCCGTTGCTCCCGACCTTCTCCAAGCGCACCCGCGCCGTGGACTCGAGGCCCCCGGTGGCGCCGTCGGTGTACTGCATGGACCCGGTCAGCAGCCGGTTGAACTGGCAGCCGCGGATCTTGTTCTTCTTGTTGGTGTCGAAGCGCCGGCTGATGGCGTTCGACACTCCCAGCACCTGCGGGTGGATGCCCTCCGCCAGCTGCGCCGGCCCTTCGATCGAGCCTGCCGGCGAGGTCAGCCGGATCAGGTCGCCGTTCTGGATCCCCCGCTGCCCCGCCGTGATGGGATTGATCAGGATGCCGCCGTGGAAGGTGTCTTTCTCGCTCACCTCGGTCAGCCACGGCATGGTCACGGTGTCGGCGAAGGTGTGCAGCGCCTCCTTGAAGCTGATGGCGAACAGGTCGAAGCCGCGCTTGCTGTCCTCGAACACCTGTGTCGGCTTCCAGTAGGGAAGCGGCTGGTAGCCGTCGATGGACCACTGCACTCCGGCGCTGTCCATCTTCTCCTTCAGCTCCAGCCCGGTGCGCAGGATGAACTCCATGTAGAAGGGGATGCGCAGCCCCTCGTAGGGCCAGTAGGTCTCTTCCTTGGTGCGATAGCGGACGGCGT
This sequence comes from uncultured Terriglobales bacterium, assembly GCA_964439635.1. Lineage (GTDB taxonomy): Bacteria > Acidobacteriota > Terriglobia > Terriglobales > Acidobacteriaceae > CAYTPH01. Next base: position 7,800 of record CAYTPH010000061.1, on the reverse strand, counting down.
GCCCGTTCTGCTTGAACCAGTCCAGCGACTTGTCGTCGCCGTAGATGGAGCGGCCCAACCGGTCATACAGCTCGTCCACCGAATAGCGCTTCTCCGGCTCCAGCATGTACTGCGGCTTCTGGATGAATCCGCAGACCACGTTCAGCAGGTCGTTCCAGTCGTCGCGGAAGCCCAGGCGCTCGGCCAGGTCGGTCAGGATCTCGTAAGCGTCCTTGGTCTCGCCCAGGGGCTTCACCACCGGCTGCCGCACCGAGTGCCCGGTCACCGCCGGCGGCTCCAGGCAATTCAGCAGCGTGGACTCCAGGAAGGTGGCCGCCGGCAGGAAGATGTCCGCCCACTGCGTCGACTCCGTCAGGTGGATGTCGATGGCGGCCACGAACTTCATGCGGCGCATGATCTCTTCCACCTTGTCGGTCTCCGGCAAGTTCCACAGCGGATTGCTGTGGTAGAGCAGCATGGCCTCCGGCTGGTAGTTCAGCCCGTACTTCTCCGGGTTCAGGATGGTCTCGGTGTTGAGCTGCCCGGCGTCGAAGCCGATGGGGAACCACTCCATCAGGTGGGTGGAGTCCGGCGGATACTTGAATGGAGGCGCCGGATGCAGCTGGTGCGGTTCCGGCTTCAGCATGCCGTCCTCGCCCTCGTGCACGAAGAACCCGCGGTGGTCCAGCGGCACGCCCAGGTGCCCGCCGGGCATGTCGATATTGCCCACCAGCATGTTGAACAGCTTGTAGGTCATGTTGTCGAACATGCCGTTGGCATGCGACTGCGACCCGCGGTAGTAATTCAGCGCCGCCGGCCGGTAGGCGTACTTCTTGCCCTCGATCTCGATGGTGGAGCCGATCTGGGCCGCGTTCACGAACTCGGTGGCGATGCGCCGGATGGTGGCCGCCGGCACCGTCGTCACCTGCGACATCTTCTCCGGCGAGTGGTCGGCCAGCATGTCCTTCCACACCTGGAAGCCGGTGCGGACGCGCTCCGTCCCGTACAGGAACGTGCCTTCCAGGGCCATGCTCTCCGGCGGGACCGTGTCCCAGGCCGCCGGGGCGCTGGTGCGCAGGTCCCACACCTGCGCCTTGCCCGCCGAGTCCCGCAGGTGCAGGCCGTTGTCGCGGACCAGGTAAGGCGCGTTGGTCTTGTCGCGCAGGAACTCGCGGTCGAAGCGCTTCAGTTCGTGCACCAGGACGTGGGCCATGCCCAGCACGAAGGCGCGGTCGGTCCCCGGCAGCGCCGGGATCCACTCATCGGCCTTGGCCGCCGCCACCGATTGCCGCGGGTCCAGCGTCACCACCCGCATGCCTCGCATCCGGGCGTCGGCCATGCGCTTGGCGCTGCCCGGCAGGTGCAGATGCGAGCTGAAGCCGTCGCCCGACCCGATCTGGATCCAGTAGTTGCAGCGGTCGTAGTCGTTGATGGCGGCGAACGATCCGTCCACCGACCCGTTGATGGGGTGGTACGACCCCCCGCAGTAGTTCCCCAGCGAGGTGAAGAAGTTGGGCGAGCCGAACACCGCTGGCCAGCCCCACAGGATGATCCGCTGGAAGTCCCCGATGGCGCACAGCAGCTTGCGCGGGTCCTCCTTGCGCACCCGTCCCAGCTCCCGCGCCGTGGTCTCGTAGGCTTCTTCCCAGGAGATGCGGACCCAGCCCGGGTCCACTCCCGGCCCCTTCTGCGGGTTGGTGCGCTTCATGGGGTACAGGACACGGGTCGGGTCGTACAGCCGCGCCAGCCCGGCGTTGCCCTTGGGGCACAGCTTTCCCAGGTTGTCGGGATTGGTGACGTCGCCCTCGATCTTCAGGGCGACATCGTTCTCCACGTAGACCTTGATGCCGCAGCCGTGCAGGCACATCCCGCAGGTGCTGGGGATCCATCGGCCGGAAGAAGCGTAAGCGGCGGGCGAACTCATCTGCGCACCCCTGGACTGCAAGAATGAATGCGCATGAAAGAAGCTGCGGATGCGGGGTGCAGCTCGCCACCTTGCCCCGCAGTTCTACCTCCGCCCAGAACCCCCTTCAGTGACCGCCATCACATCCCACCGTGACCAATGCCACTCCACCTTCTTCCGCTGCGTCCCCCTGTGTCCTCTGCGGCTGGCTGGTGCATTTCTGATTGTTCGTCATAACTCCTGTTTGTCTAAGCACTTACGCGGCGAGCCAGGCTTGCGCCCGGGTGCATTGCGGGCGCGTATCATCTAAGCCAGAGTGCCGCCCATGGACCGCCGCTGGCTGACCTTCGTTCTTGTCCTCGTCCCTCTGTGGGCCTTCGCCCAGGCCCCGGAGGTGCTGGCCGCCGAGCTCACGCAGCCCACCGTCGACGCCTTCAACCGCTACATCCACAAGACCGAGGAGCGCCTCGCCGGTGAGCTCGCCTCCGGCCCCTTCCTGCTCACCGACGGCCTCTCCGCCGCCGAGCGCGATGCCGAGCTCGCCCGCCTCCGCCAGGGCGAGGTGCTCATCCGCAAGCTCCAGACCCGCGATGCCGGCAAGGAGATGGAAGCCCCCAACGCCCTCATCCACCACTGGGTGGCGCTGGTCTTCATCCCCGGCGTCAGCCTGCAGCAGGCCCTGCGCTTCGTGCAGGACTACGACCAGCACGCGCGCTTCTACGCGCCCGACGTCGTCGCTTCCCGTCTGGTCAAGCGCGACGGCGACTTCTTCCACATCCATTACCGGCTGCGGAAGCGGAAGGTGATCACCGTGGTGATGAACACCGACTACGACGTCACCTACTTCCCGCTGGACGCGCGGCGCGTCCACAGCCGCTCCTACTCCACCCGCATCGCCGAGGTCGGGAAACCCGGCGAGCCGGACGAGAAGGAAAAGCCCGTCGGCCGCGACGGCGGCTTCATGTGGCGCCTCAACACCTACTGGCGTTTTCAGGAGAAGGACGGCGGCGTGTACCTGCAGTGCGAGGCCGTCTCCCTCACCCGCGACATCCCCACCGGCCTGGGCTGGCTCATCCGCCCCTTCATCTCCGGCATCCCCAGGGAGTCGCTCACCTTCACCCTCACCAAGACCCGCGAGGGGCTTCGGTCCGCGGTCGTCGGCAGCGCAAAGTAGGTCCGGCCACAGGCTGAAGCCTGCTCTCAAAAGTAAACAGGCGTCATCCTGAGGCGCTTTAGCGCCGAAGGATCTCGCGTGCAGCGGAATCGTGAGTTCGCGCGAGGTCCTTCGGGCCTGAAGGCCCTCAGGATGACGCCGGGTTTTGCGACCGCTTTTGGCTTGGGCGGGGAAGTTCTTGACCCTCGCCCCCTCCCGTCGTACCCTGCCTCGACTTCACCCCCTCCAGGAGCGTTGCTATGGTCCCGATGCCCGAGCTGTGGCTGCCCATCGTGCTCTCGGCGGTGATCGTGTTCATCGCCAGCTCGGTGATGCACATGGTCCTGCCCTATCACAAGAGCGACTACAAGAAGATGCCCGAGGAGGACCGCGTCGCCGACGCCATCCGCGCCGCCGGCCCCGGCCCGGGCGTCTATTTCCTGCCCCACTGCGGCTCCCACGGCGAGCTCAACAAGCCGGAGGTGCAGGAGAGATTCAAGCGTGGCCCGGTGGGCATCGTCACCATCCTGCCGTCCGGCCCTCCAGCGCTGGGAAAGTCCCTGGCCCTGTGGTTCGTCTACACGCTGCTGGTGGGCTTCTTCACCGCCTACCTGGCCGGCCGCACCCTGGCCCCGGGGACGCACTACCTGCAGGTCTTCCGCGTCGCCGGCACCGCGGCCTTCATGGCCTACAGCCTGGCCTATTTCACCGACAGCGTGTGGAAGGGCCAGCCCTGGAGCAACACCCTCAAGCACATGGTCGACGGCCTCATCTACGGCCTGCTGACCGCCGGAACCTTCGGCTGGCTGTGGCCCAAGGCCATGTAGCGCCGGCTCTGGTTGCGTGGAGATCGTGTGGCGACGGGCGCCCTCGCCCGTCGCTCCTGCTTCCAGCCCGGCCGCCCTCGGCGGAGCTCACTTTTCCCGATCCAACTGCGCCCTGCTACTCCAAGATTTTGGGTGACGCGAGCCCCCCAACCTGCGTCCAATAGGAGTACCGGGAAGCTGGAAAGAGCCGGGTTATAATGTGGTCACCCCGAAGGGATAAACTCCACCGGAATATGTCCAAAGGTCTGAAGATCTCGATCCTGAGCGTTTCCCTGGCAGTGGTGTTGTTCACGGTGCTGGGCGGGCTGGGGGTGAAGGCCTCCAGCAACGACGGCGCCTACCGCCAGCTGGGCGTGTACAGCGAGGTGCTGTCGCGCATCCGCACCGAGTACGTGGAGGAGCCCGACGTCCCCAAGGTGACCGACGGCGCCCTGCACGGCCTGCTGGAGTCGCTGGACGCCAATTCCAGCTACCTGAACCCGGCCGAGTACAAGCAGTACAAGGCGCAGCGGTCCGACGGCAAAGGCAAGATCGGCGCCACCATCTCCAAGCGTTACGGCTACGGCGCCGTGGTCTCGGTGATCCCGGGCGGGCCGGCGGACAAGGCGGGCCTGACCACCGGCGACATCATCGAGGCCATCGAGGGCCGCAGCACCCGCGAGATCTCCCTGGCCGAGCTGAACACGCTGCTGAACGGCGAGCCGGGGTCGAACGTGACCGTCTCCATCGTGCGGGCGCGCCGCGCCGAGCCGCAGAAGGTCACCATCACCCGCGCTCCGGTCACCATCCCGCCGGCGACCGCCAACCTGGTCGGCGAGGGCATCGGCTACATCAAGGTCGACGCGCTGACCAAGGGCAAGGCGCAGGAGATCGCCTCCAAGATCAAGGAAGTGGAGAAGAGCGGGGCGCGCAAGCTGATCCTCGACCTGCGCAATGTCTCCGAGGGCGACATGAAGGAGGCGGTCGAGGCCGCCAACCTGTTCCTGAACCGCGGGGTCATCACCTACCTGCAGGGGCAGAAGTATCCGCGCGAGACCTTCACCGCCGACCCGTCCAAGGCCATCACCAACCTGCCGACCCTGCCGCTGGTGGTGCTGGTGAACCGCGGCACCGCCGGCCCGGGCGAGGTCATCGCCGCCGCCGTGCTGGAGAACGCCCGCGGCGACGTGATCGGCGACAAGACCTTCGGCGCCGGCGCCATCCAGAAGACCATCGACCTGCCTGACGGCTCGGCCCTGATCCTCTCCATCGCCAAGTACTACAGCCCCAACGGCAAGGCCCTGCAGGACGCGGCGGTGACGCCCAACATCCTGGTGGCCGACGCCGACGATGCCGGCATCCTCGACGACGACACCGAGACGGCAGAGCCGCTGCAGAAGCCGGAAAAGAAATCGGAAGACGAGCAACTGAAGCGCGCCATCGAGGTCCTGAAGACGCGGGAAGTCAAAGCCTAGGAGTCAGGAGTCAGCAGTCAGGAGTCAGCGACCGCGGCGAAAGCCGCGGTTTTTCTTTGCTGACGACTGCCGACTGACGACTGCCGACTTGTTGTATGCTGAGGCTGCTCACTCCGCCAGCCGCATATGTTGCAGGACCTCTACTCGGACCTTCCGCCGGTGCGCGTGGCCGGGCGCAAGCTGGTCGGCCGCGTCGTGTTCGCGATGCTGGTGCTGGCCGCGGCGGCGATCGGCGCGTTCGCCGGCCTGCTGATCGTCTATTCCACCGACCTTCCCCAGATCTCGGAGCTGGAGACGTACCGACCCAGCTCGATCACCGAAGTCCTGGATGACCAGGGACGCGTGATCGGGTCGTTCGCGCTGCAGCGCCGCGTGATCGCCAGCTACGAGGATTACCCACAGGTGCTGCGCGACGCGGTGCTCTCCATCGAGGACAAGGACTTCGAGAAGCACTGGGGCATCAACTTCTACCGCGTTCTGGGAGCCGCGTATCGCGACCTGACCTCGGGGAGCCGCGCGCAGGGCGCGTCCACGCTGACCATGCAGCTCTCACGCAACCTGTTCCTGTCGCCGGACCGGACCATCTCGCGCAAGGTGCAGGAGGTGATCCTGGCCATCCAGATCGAGCGGCGGTTCACCAAGCCGCAGATCTTCACGCTGTACGCCAACCAGATCTTCCTGGGACACGGCGCCTACGGCTTCGAGGCCGGCGCGCAGTATTACTTCAACAAGCGGGCGCGGGAGTTGACGCTGGAAGAGGCGGCGATGCTGGCGGCGCTGCCCAAAGCGCCCAACTCGTACTCCCCGCTCAACAATCCCGAGCGGGCGCTGCGGCGGCGCAACCTGGTGATCGACGCCATGCTGGAGGACGGGAAGATCAGCAACGAGCAGGCGGTGCGGGCGAAGAAGTCGCCCATCAAGCTGGACATCCAGCCGGCGGCGCACGGCGTGGCGCCCTACTTCGTGGAGGAGATCCGCCAGTACCTGGAAAAGAAGTACGGCAGCGACCAGGTCCACACCGGCGGGCTGCGGGTGTACACCACGCTCAACCTGGAGCTGCAGAAGGCGGCGAACCAGGCGGTGCTGGACGGGCTGGCGGCCTACGAGCGGCGTCACGGCTGGAAGGGAAGGCTGAAGAACGTCCTGATCAAGCAGGGCAAGCTCGACAGCTTCCAGCATCCGGACTGGCGCGAGCCCATCGAGCCGGGGACGTACGCGCACGGGCTGGTGCTGGCGGTGACGCCGGGGACGGCGCTGGTGAAGCTGGGCAGGTACACCGCGGCGATCACCCCGGTAGACATGCGCTGGACCGGGCGCAAGGGCCCGCAGGAGCTGCTGCAGACCGGCGATCTGGTGTACGTGAAGGTGCTGTCGGCGGGGCCGGAGAACCAGGCGCGAGTGACGCTGGAGCAGGACTCGGGCATCCAGGGAGCGCTGCTGGCGGTAGAGAACTCCAGCGGCGACATCAAGGCGATGATCGGCGGGCGCAGCTTCGAGGAGTCCAAGTTCAACCGCTCGACGCAGGCGCTGCGGCAGGTGGGGTCATCGTTCAAGCCGTACGTGTACACCGCCGCCATCGACCAGGGAGCGACGCCGGACGACGTGATCCTGGACGCGCCGGTGACGTTCATGACCGCTTCGGGGCCGTACACGCCGCGCAACTACGACGGCAAGTTCGAGGGCAACATCACGCTGCGGCGGGCGGTGGCGCAGTCGCGCAACATCCCGGCGCTGAAGACGGCGGAACGGATCGGGATCAAGACGGTGATCGAATACGCGCGCAAGTTCGGGATCACCTCGCCGCTGCAGCCCTATCTGCCGCTGGCGCTGGGGTCGGCGGAGGTCACGCTGCTGGAGCAGACGGCGGCGTTCAGCGCCTTCCCCAACGACGGGGTGCGGGTGGCGCCGCGCTCTATCCGCAAGGTGACCGACCACAACGGCGTCATCCTGGAGGAGAACTACCCCGAGGTGCGGGACGTGGTGAGCGCGCAGACGGCGCGCATCATGACCTCGCTGCTGCAGGGCGTGGTGCAGCACGGCACGGCCTTCGCGGCCACCAAGCTCAAGCATCCGCTGGCCGGCAAGACGGGCACCACCAACGACTTCACCGACGCCTGGTTCGTGGGGTTCTCGCCCTCGATCACCTGCGGGGTGTGGATCGGGTTCGACGAGAAGAAGTCGCTGGGCAACAAGGAGACCGGCGGGGTGGCGGCGCTGCCCATGTGGATCGACTTCATGAAGGTGGCGCTGGCGGGGAGAGAGAAGGAGGATTTCGCGCCCCCGCCTCCGCCGCCGCCCGGGCTGATGCTGGCCTCGCAGAAGGTGGACACGTCGGACGACGCGCCCCCGGACACGGAAGGGCACTAGGCGGAGGCGTCGGTCGCCTCGGAAGCGATGGCGCGCTGTAGTCCGCCCAGGACCAGCAGGTGCGCGGGGTAGGTGCCATACCAGTAGAGCCTGCCGGCAAGGCCGCTGGGCTCCAGC
>CAYTPH010000060.1:736-11445 GCA_964439635.1 uncultured Terriglobales bacterium | reverse complement strand
TGAGGAAATAGGCGTTGTTGGCTTTCAGTTCGGCCAGGACCTGGTCCTTGATCGCTTCCTCGGCGACGATGGCCTGCTCGGAGGAACAGATGGTGCCGTTGTCGAAGGTGGTGCCGAAGACGACGTCGGCAACCGCCTTCTTGATGTCGGCGCTGCGGTCGATGAACGCGGGCACGTTGCCCGGGCCGACCCCGTAGGCGGGCTTGCCCGAGCTATAAGCGGCTTTCACGATGCTCATGCCGCCGGTGGAGAGGATGACCGCCGTCCGCCGGTGCTTCATCAGCTCCTGGGTGCCGGCCAGCGTAGGCGTGGTGAAGCAGCAGATGACGTCGGCGGGCGCGCCCGCCTTGATGGCGGCGTCGCGCATGATGCTGGTGGCCTCGCAGGTGCAGCGGAAGGCGTTGGGGTGCGGGCTCACCACGATGGCATTCCGCCCCTTGAGGGCGATGAGGATCTTGTAGATGGCGGTGGAGGTCGGATTGGTGGTGGGCAGGATGGCGGCCACCACCCCCACGGGGGCGGCGACTTCGATGACCCCGGCAGCGCGGTCCTCCCGCACCAGGCCGACCGTCTTCATCGCCCGCACGGCTTCGTACACGCGCTTGGACGAGAACAGGTTCTTCTGGACTTTGTCGGCGACCACGCCGTAGCCGGTCTCTTCCACCGCCATCTGCGCCAGGCGCTCGGCGGCAGCGGTGGCGGCGGCCGCCATGGCGTCGATGATCTTGTCCACCTGCTCCTGCGAGAAATGCTGGAACTGCTGGTAGGCGGCGTAGGAGCGGTCCACTAGCTCGCGCGCCTCGGCGACGGAGCGGGAGTCTTTCTCAGAGACGGGTTGGGGAGCGGAAGACACTAAGAAATCGGCGCATCGGGGGATCGCTGGGATCGCCGGGATCGGTTCCCCCGATCCCCGGATCCCCCGATCCACCGATCAGAAGTTAGCCCAGCATTCCCTTTTTCGGCGTCGCCTTGCCGACGGTCATGGGCAGGGCGGTATCGAGGTCGGCGTGGGGCCGCGGGATGACGTGCACGGCGACCAGCTCGCCCACGCGGCGGGCGGCGGCGGCGCCGGCGTCGGTGGCTGCCTTCACCGAGGCCACGTCGCCGCGGCACATCACCGTGACATAGGCGGCGCCGATGTATTCCTTATGAACGATGGTGACGTTGGCCGCTTTGGCCATGGCGTCGGCCGCCTCGATCATGCCTACCAGGCCCTTGGTCTCGACCATTCCCAGTGCTTCCATGAATGCCTCCAGGATCACGCCCCGCTCGCTTGCTCGGGAAGGGGTAAACCTACCACGCGAACGACGCAGAATCAACGGACCTGCTACTACAGGCGCCGTTGTAGGCGCGCAATGCGTTAATCTGTCCTCATCGTGCCCAAATACGAGCGCCACATCTTCGTCTGCTGCAACCAGCGCCCGCCGGAGGCGCCGCGTCCCTGCTGCGATCCCGCTGGTCAGGCGGCGCTGCAGAAGCTTTTCAAGGACAAGCTGGCGGAGCGCGGGATGAAGGGCCGGGTGCGCGCCAACAAGGCGGGATGCCTCGACCAATGCGAGCATGGGCCCAACGTGGTGGTCTATCCCGACGCCACCTGGTACGGGGGCGTGCGGCCGGAAGACGTGGAGGAGATCGTGGAGTCGCACATCGTCGGCGGCCGCCCGGTGGAGCGGCTACTCATTGCCGACGAGTGCATCGGGGCGAAGGAGTGTCCGCACCGCAAGCCCAAGGATCGGGAAATCGGCAGATCGGAAGATCGGGGAAAGTGAACCCGGGCCCTTACAGGGGCGGCACAGGGTGGCGAGGGCGTCAGCCCGAGCTCCGCCTGCTGTGCTAGAATCGAACGTTCGACACCACTTTCCGACGCGCACATGCTCTTCTCCAAGGAATACGTGGGCTACCTGGCCCGCGAAGTCACCAGCAAGCTGATCGCCGCCGAGTTCATCGACGCGCCCAACAAGCAGGCGGTCGTCGACCGGGTGAACCAGGCCATGCTCGACGAGCTCGGCCTGGAAGACCGCATCAACGACGAGGTCCGCCTCATCCTGGAGCAATACCAGGAGGAGATGCGCCGCACCGGCGCCAGCTACCAGGAGATGTTCAAGAAGGTGAAGAACGAGCTGGTGCGCAAGTACAAGGCGGTGTTGTGAGAGTCCCCACCGAGACCGATAAGGCCGGGCGCATCAACCGCGACAAGATGAACGTCGTGGCCAAGGCGGTGACCGAGGCCCTGGCCCAGATGGACGACATCGAGTTCATCGAAGACCGCAACACCATCCGCCTGGAGATCCGCCGCCTGCTCGAGGAGCTGTTCAAGGAAGAGGCCAAGATCGACCAGGCCGCCCGCCAGAAGATCGAGAACCAGCGCCGCACCATCCTGGAAGGCACCCAGGAGTGGGACATCCTCTACCGCAAGTACTACAACGAGGAAGTCAAGAAGCTGGGCATCTAACCCGCCATCCTTTCGTTTTCTCTTTTGCCTTTTTCCTTTTGCCTTTTGGGACAATAGGAAACGTGCCCACCTCCGCCCAATTCGCCGAGATCGCCAAGAAAGCCGCTGCCGAAGCCGGCTTCGAGCTGGCGGGAGTGGCGCCCGTGGGGCCTTCGGCGGAGCTGGAGTTCTTCCCCGGCTGGATCGCCGCCGGATACGCCGGCGAGATGGATTACCTGAAGTCGGCCGACGAGCAGGGCCGGCTGAAGCGGGCGGAACTGGCAAGGGTGGCGCCGTGGGCGCGCTCGGTCGTGGTCTGCACCCTCAACTACAACAGCCTCGGACCGCAGTCGCATGAACCGCACGATGCCGGCGCCGGCTGGATCTCGCGCTACGCCTGGGGTGGGGCCGAAAAGCCGGCCGACTATCATGACGTGGTGATGTCGCGGCTGCGCCGGGTGGAGGCCCGCCTGCAGCAGGCGTTCGCGGAGAGTCCGCTGCCCAGCGGCCTCACGCCACTTCAGACTCGATGCTACGTCGACACCGGACCGCTGGTGGAGCGGGTCTTCGCCAAGTACGCGGGCGTGGGCTGGATCGGCAAGAACACCTGCATCCTCAACCAGCAAACCGGTTCCTGGCTCTTCCTGGGCGTGATCCTCACCTCGCTGGAGTTGCAGCCCGGCCTGCCGGTTGCCGACCGCTGCGGCAGCTGCTCCCGCTGCCTGGACGCGTGCCCCACCGACGCCTTCATCGGCCCCTACCAGCTCGATGCTTCCAGGTGCATCTCGTATCTGACCATCGAGAAGCGCGGCGCCATCCCGGAAGAACTGCGCGTCGGCATGGGGCGGCACGTCTTCGGCTGCGACCTCTGCCAGGAGGTCTGCCCCTGGAACCGCCGCGCGCCGGTCACGTCGCTACCGGAATTCCAGCCGCGGCCGGAGTTCGTGAATCCCTCGCTGGAGTGGCTGGCGACCCTGGACGAGGCGCAGTTCCGCGCCGCCTTCCGCGGCTCGCCCCTCAAGCGCGCCCAGCGCGCGGGGCTGCGGCGCAACGCCATCGTGGCCATGGGCAACAGCGGCGACCCGCGCTTCCTGCCGCTGCTGGAGCGGCTCTCGACCGACCCGGACCCGAACCTGGCTGAGCACGCCCGCTGGTCCCGGGAGCGGCTGCGCCGAGCGGCCTCCGATGTACACTGTGCGGTTCCCCAGGCCGAACCCGAGGTTGAATCTCGATGAGCGACGGCAAACACGCCGCCGGAAATCCTTCTTTCGATCAGATCCGCCGCTTCCGGCGCCACCTGCTGGACGTGCGCCTGGCCGTGACCGTGCAGCGCCACGGGGTGAAGACCACCATCTACGGCCGCTGCAAGCACATCGGCGAGGGCGGCCTCGGCGGCATCATGGCCGGCGAACTGAACCCGCAGGAGATCGTGGCGCTCGAATTCTCCCTGCCCGGCGTCTCCGACTCAGTAAAGATCCCGCGCGCCGTGGTGCGCTACCGCCACGGCTTTCACCACGGCTTCGAGTTCCTGACCCTGACCCCGCAGCAGATGGAGACCATCAAGAAGTCGGCCAGGAGCTTGCCGGAAGCGACTGCGTGATGCAGATTCCCTTGTGACCTTTTGAGGGTTGCGGTGTCTTTTGTGGGAGGGGTCCTTTCGGCGGTAACATTGCCTTGATCCCAGCCATGACGTGGACTCGCATCAGCCTTTGCGCACTGCTGCTTCTCGCTGCCACCGCTGCGGTCGCCGACGACGCCTGGGTCGAGGTCCGCTCGCCCAATTTCACCGTGCTCACCGACGCCGGCGAGAAGCGCGGCCGCGAGGTGGCCCTGCGCTTCGAGCAGATGCGCTCCGTCTTCGGCACGCTTTTCCTGAAAGAGAAGGTGAACATCCCCGTCCCGCTGCAGATCATCGCCTTCCGCAACAGCAAGGGGATGCGCGACCACCTGACGCTCTACAAGGGCAAGCCCGTGCCGGCTTCCGGCCTGTTCATCGGCGGCGACGACCGCCAGTTCATCCTGCTCGACCTCTCCGCCGAGGGCAAGTGGGAGACGGTTTTCCATGAGTACGCGCACATGCTGCTGAACGGGAACTTCCCCGCCGCCTCGGCCTGGTTCGACGAGGGCTTTGCCGAGTACTTCTCCACTATGCGCATTGGGCAGGAGAAGGTGGAGATCGGCCACCCTCCAGAGTCCGCCATGAACGCCCTGCAGGGGGCCAAGTTCCTGCCCATCACCACCCTGTTCGGCGTCAAGCACGACTCCAGCGAGTACAACGAGGACAACAAGCGCCACGTCTTCTACGCCCAGTCGTGGCTGCTGGTCCACTACCTGTTCGACAACCGCAAGCTGGAGCAGGCCGAAAAGTACTTCCGGCTGGTGGACGACGAGCAGGTCGCCATCCCCGAGGCGGTGCAGCGGGCCTTCGGCATGATCCCGCAGCAGCTCGACCGCGAGCTGGAGACCTACTACCGCGCGGGCAAAGGGCAGCTGCTGGTGGCCCCCGTCAACGCCAAGCTGGACAGCAAGACGTTCACGGCCGCGGCGGTGGCGCCGCTGGACGTGAAGGTCACGCTGGCGGACCTGCATCTGCACACCGTCGACTACCTCGCCAAGGGCCTCGCGGAATTCCAGGAAGTGGTGAAGGCCGCGCCCGACCACGCCGCGGCGCACCGCGGCCTGGGCTACGGGTACCTGCGCCTGAGCGACTACGACAACGCCGCCCAGCACTTCCGTCGCGCCGCCGAGCTCGATTCCAGGGACCCGCGCGTGCACTACTACTCGGGGCTGCTGGTGGTGCGGCGTTCCATGCTGGTGGGGCGCCCTCCGGAGGAAGTGGCCGCCACCCGCAAGCACCTGGAGACCGCCATCCAGCTCGATCCCGACCTGGCGGATGCCTACAGCCTGCTTTCCTTCCTCGACTTCGTCGAGCACCAGCCGGAGGCCGCCATCGAGCACGCCCGCCGCGCCCTGGAGTTGAGCCCACGCAACGAGCACTACGCCCTCAACCTGGCGCGCGCCTACGCCATGGGGCGCATGTACGACCAGGCCCGCGAGCTCTGCCAACGCCTGAAAGACAGCCCCAAGGAGGAGATCTCCGCCCCCGCCGAGCAGCTGCTGGCGCAGCTGGCGCATGCCACCACCGTCGCCGGCCTGAACCGCGAACCCAAGCGCCTGGACAGCTACGACGCCCCGCAGTGGCGCCGCACCACCCCGGTTCCCGAGCCGGAAGAGAACAAGCCCGAGGCCCCGCCCGACACCCGCCCGCTCAAGTTCCTGAAGGGCCGCATCACCGCCGTGGATTGCTCCGACCCCCAGGCCGCGGTGGTCACGGTCACCGCCGCCGGCCGCAAGTGGACCATGAAGGTCGCCAACCGCGAGAAGCTCATCCTGATCGGCACCGACAGCTTCAGTTGCGAGTGGAAGAACGTGGCGGTGGCGGTGAACTACAAGCAGAGCGGGCCGGCAAGCGGGGACGTGTCGACGCTGGAAATACAATAGTCAGTACTCCGGCCATGAAAAAACCCCTTCTCGCGAAGGGGTTTTCAGCGGATTGGGATGTCCCCCAAGCGCCGATACTAGGCCGACCGGGTGACGTTGGCGGCCTGGAAGCCCTTGGGGCCCTTGAGCAGGTCGAACTCCACCGTCTCGCCCTCGTTCAGCGTGCGGTACCCATTCTCCTGGATGGCGGAGAAGTGCACGAACACGTCTTCACCCGTGGAGCGCTGGATGAATCCATAACCCTTGGCTCCGTTGAACCACTTGACTGTTCCCCTCTCTCTCACAAACGTACTCCTTTCGCCTCAGCTCTGTAGGAGTTGCTGCTTCGTTCTTCCAGTCTCCGGGGCAAAAGAAAAAGGCCGCCGCGCCTTCGCCGTGCGTGACTGTCTGTGGCGAGGCCGTGCGAGCCCTGTCTTTGCTGGACGTTCGACTGCGAAGTACAAAAACACCAACCCGAATCCGCTGGCTTTTGGGCCAGAGTGTCCCCCTTGGGCGGGAACCGGGGGCATCATATTCAGGAACTTACCTGTTTGGCAAGAATGATTTAGGGACGAGCGCCGTTTCCCATTCTGATACCATCCGACCCAGATGCCCGCCAGCAGCTCATCTCCGGCCGAATCCCTGGAAACAGCGGAAAGGGGGGCCCGGCCGCGCCTCTCCCGCTTCCTCGGCCGCCGCACCCTGCCCACCGCCGGCTACCTGATGCGCACCGAGGTCCACACCTACGCCTTCTCGGTGGCGGCCAACGCCATCCTCTCGTTCTTCCCCTTCATGGTCCTGCTGATGAGCCTGATCCGCCACGTCTTCCGCTCCAAGGCCATGAACGAGGTGGTGCTGCAGTTGCTGCGCGACTACCTGCCCGCCGGCCAGGACTTCATCGTCCGCAACCTGAACGTGCTGGTGTACGCCCGCAACCGTGCCGCCATCGCCTCCTTCTTCATCCTGCTGGTGACCTCCACTGGCGTCTTCCTGCCGCTGGAGGTGGCGCTGAACCGCATCTGGGGATTCCCCAAGAACCGCTCGTACGTGCGGAACCAGATAATCTCGCTGGGGCTGGCGCTGGGCTGCGGCTGCCTGGCGCTGCTCTCCATCGCCCTCACCGCCGGCCACCAGAGCTTCCTGCAGTGGGCGCTGCGGGGCCAGCCCGAGGGCGTGCTGCGGATGGCGGCCTTCGCCCTGATGAAGGTGTTCGCCATCGGCGCCACCATCAACATCTTCTTCCTCATCTACTGGCTGTTGCCCAACGGCAAGGTGCCGGTGCGGCGGGTGCTGCCGGCGGCCATCGTGGTGGGCCTGCTGTGGGAGGCCGCCAAGTACGTCTACATCCTGGCCCTGCCCTGGCTGAACTTCCAGGAGGTGTACGGACCCTTCGCCATCTCCGTGACCTTCATCATGTGGGCCTTCCTATCCGGCCTGCTGCTGCTCGGCGGCGCGTATCTGTCGGCGGACAACACTGCCTTCGAAACTCAAAAGGAGTCGGCGTCATCCTGAGCGGCTTTGCCGCGAAGGATCTCGCGTGCCGCGGTTGAGTCGTGAGTGCACGCGAGATCCTTCGGCGCTAAAGCGCCTTGGGATGACGCCACCTTTTATCTGTTCCGATGACCCGGTGCTACTTCTTCACCCATTCATCCACCCACTCGTTCACCGTCTGATACCAGAGCTGCGAGTTCTGCGGCTTCAGCACCCAGTGGCCCTCGTCGGGGAAGTACAGCATCTTCGACGGCACCTTCAGCCGCTGCAGGGTGGTGAAGAGCTGGAAGCCTTCGCTCACGTCCAGCCGGTAATCGAGCTGCCCGTGGACCACCAGCATGGGCGTCTTGAACTGGGCGGCGTAGAGGTGCGGCGACCACTTGCGGTACAGCAGCCGGTTGCTCCAGGGCGTGCCGCGGAACTCCCACTCGGGGAACCACAGCTCCTCGGTGGTGCCGTACGCCGACTCGGTGTTGAACGTCCCGTCGTGGGAGACGAAGCACTTGAAG
The DNA here is from genome assembly GCA_964439635.1 of uncultured Terriglobales bacterium. Classification (GTDB taxonomy): domain Bacteria; phylum Acidobacteriota; class Terriglobia; order Terriglobales; family Acidobacteriaceae; genus CAYTPH01. The sequence goes on along the minus strand of CAYTPH010000060.1, from coordinate 3,534 downwards.
CGGGTAGTGTGGCCGGCCATCCAGTTCACCATGTAGCCGCCGAAGCTGGCGCCCATGGCGCAGGCGCGGCTGGTGTCGGCCCAGGGGAACTTGCGCCCGACGTAGTCCAGCCCCAGCATCAGGTCGGTGTAGGCGCGGCCGCCCCAGTCGGCGTTGATGTCGTCGACGAACTTCTGCCCGAAGCCGGTCGAGCCCCGCGGGTTCACCATCACCACCACGTAGCCGCCGGCGGCAAACAATTGCGCGTTCCAGCGATAGGTCCACGCGTCCGCCCACGCCCCCTGCGGCCCGCCGTGGATCAGGAACTTCACCGGATACTTCTTCGCCGGATCGAAGTCCGGCGGCTTGACGATGAGCCCGTGCACCCGCACGTTCTCCGCCCCGCGGAACCAGAAGGGCTCGGCCGGCGAAGTGTGCGCCTCGGCGAACACCGGCCCGTTCAGGTCGGTGAGCTTCACCGGCACCGGCTTCTCGCCGTGCGCCTCGGTCTTGTAGATCTCGTTGGGCGCCTGGAGGGACATGCGGGTGTACACCAGCCACTTGCCGTCGGGCGTGATGGCCAGGTCGCCGTTGTGCCAGCGGTGGATCTCCCACGGATTGCCGCCCTTGACCGAGATGCCGTAGATGGGGGCCTCGCCCTTGTCCTCGGCGGTGAAGTAGAGGCGTTTCGAGTCCGGCGACCACACGAAGGATTCCACCCAGCGGTCGAAGCGCTCGGTCAGGTTGGCGATCTTGCCGGTCTTGCGGTCGTACAGCACCAGCCGCCAGCGGTCGCTCTCGTAGCCGGCGCGCACCTGCATCCGCCAGGCGATGGACTTGCCGTCGGGCGAGTACAGCGGCGTGGAGTCCGCGCCCTTGCTCAGGCTGATCTTCCTGGGCTTGCCGCCGATGGGCAGGATGAAGATCTCGGTGTTGGTGCTGGTGGCCTCCACCTCGTCGATATTCGAGGTGTAGGCGATCTCCTGCCCGTCGGGCGAGAAGGCGTACATGTCCTGTCCGCCGAGGGAGAAGGGCGGGACGTCGTGGTCCCCGGGCGTCAGGTCCACGGGCAGCCCGCCCTCGACCGGCACCAGGAACAGGTGGGTCCGCTTGCCCTCGGAGTAGGTGGACCAGTGGCGGTAGAACAGGCGCGTCCACAGGCGCGCCTTGACCTTGGACTTGGCCTTCTGCTCGTCGCGCGCCTGGTTGCAGGCGTCGTCCTGGCAGTCGGGATAGACCTCGGAGGTGAACAGGATGTGCTTGCCGTCGGGCGACCAGGTCGCGCCGTCGGCGCCGGTGGAGAGCGAGGTCAGCTGGCGTGGCTCCCCCGCCAGCCCTCCGTTGGCCGCGTCGAACTCGGCGACGTAGACCTGCTTGGTGCCGTCTTCCGCCGAGTGGTAGAGGATGTGCTTGCCGTCGGGAGAGAAGCGCCCGCGGTCCTCGCCCGCGGCGCCGCTGGTCAGTTGCCTGGCCTGGCCGCCGGCGAGCGGGACCACCCACTGGTGCCGGACGCGCTTGTTCTCCTCCAGGCTGACGTGCTGCGCCGTGAACAGCGCCCAGCGGCCGTCGGGCGAGACCACCGGCTCCCCGATCCGCTTCAGCTTCATCATGTCCTCAAAGGTGAAGGGCCGCTTCGCCGCGGCCCCGGCCAGGCTGGAGAATCCGAGTACAAGGGCGAGAAAAAGGGCGGTTCGGCGTATCATGCTGCCTCCTGAAAAACACGCAAGTCTAAAGGAAACATCCGGCGTCAGAAAGGGTTACAGACACAGGGGGCTGTGACCCGCAGCAACTCCGGTGCGGATTTCGCATCTAATCGGTAAGAACCCCAAGGACAGGCACGATGAAGAAAACAGCGTTCGCAGGCATTCTTGTACTCATTTTCGGGCTGCCCGCCCTGGCGCAGCGCGGCGACGGCCCGCTCGACCCCAGCCCCCCGCAGGGCATCACCGCGGACGAGATCGTCCAGCGCTTCGCCGCCAAGGAGAAGGAATTCAAGGAGGCGCGCGAGAACTACACCTACACCCAGGACATTACCGTACAGGCCCTTGACGGCAACACGGTCACGGGCGAGTACCGCGAAGTGTTCGACATCGGTTTTGACGATAAAGGTCGCCGGTATGAGACCGTCCGCTTTGCACCGCAGTCCTCGCTGGACAAGAGTGGGATTGGCCTGTCGAAGTCAGACTTGGACGATCTGCGATACCACTTGGCCTTTGTGCTCACGACCGATGATCTCCCGCTCTATGAGATCACATACGTGGGGCGGCAGACCGTAGACGAGCTGCAGAGTTATGTTTTTGATATACGCCCCAAGAGAATGGAACCCGGAAAACCGTTCTTCGATGGCAGAATGTGGGTCGACGATCGGGATTTTCAGATCGTAAAGGTGCGGGGCAAGCGCCCTGACACAGTCAACAAGAAAGGCCAAGGAGAACGGTTTCCGACCTTCACTACCTGGCGGCAGCAGGTCGATGGAAGGTACTGGTTTCCTGTCTACACCAAGGCAGATGAAGTCCTGGAGTTTGGTCAAGGCGACGTGCGTATCCGCGAGATCATCAAATACTCCAACTACAAGCGCTTCGGCTCCAAGGTGAAGATCACCTACGAAGGCCAGGAGTTGCCCACCGAGGAGCAGAAGCCGCAGCCTCCGCCGCAGCCGCAGAAACCGCCGAAAAACTAGTTTCCAGTTTCTAGTTTCAAGTTTCTACTTGGCACCTTAAGAAGGGGGCAGCCGGCCGGCTGCCCCTTGTTTCCTTGCTATTGGATACTTGGTACTCAGTAAAAGAGGTATTTCCGCCACTTGGCGTCCGAGCGGCCGA
>CAYTPH010000060.1:0-726 GCA_964439635.1 uncultured Terriglobales bacterium | reverse complement strand
GCATGAGGTGGCGGCTGGTGTGCAAGCTGAAGGCGCGGGGCTCGCGCAGCAGCTTCATCCCCGCTTCGGAGAGGAGCTGGTTGCCCTTGCCGCGGTTGCACTCGTGGCAGCAGGCCACCAGGTTCTCCCAGGTGGACAGGCCGCCGCGGGAGCGCGGCACTACGTGGTCCAGGGTCAGCTCGGCCGAGGGCAGCGATTCCCCACAGTACTGGCAGGTGTTGCGGTCGCGCAACAGGATGTTCTTGCGCGACAGCGCCCGCGTCTGGTGGGGGATGCGGCGGTATTCCAGCAGGCGGATGACCGAGGGCACCCGCATGGCCATGCGCGCCGCGTGCAGGCAGTGGCCGTTCTCCTCTTCGGTCATGGCCACCCCCTTGAGCACCAGCACGATGGCGCGCCGCGCCGCGCAGATGTTGATGGGCTCGTAGCTGGCGTTCAGCACCAGCACCGGGGCGTGCATGAAGGCGTGCGGGCTGTCGTGGGGCGCGGTGGGCACCGCATGCGGGATCTGCCGCAGGTGCTTCGCCGGTTTGCCGTGACTCGGTTGCGCGGACATGACTATGCGATGGCTGCTTCTTCCTGGGAGCCTGCGTACTGGGATGCCAGCTGCGGCCGCGGCCGCAACACCCGGGCCACGGTGACCACGAACACCCGCCGCGCTCCCGCCCGCCGCAGCACCCGGGCGCACTCCCCCGCGGTGGTGCCGGTGGTGAAGACGTCGTCCAC
>CAYTPH010000059.1:0-11477 GCA_964439635.1 uncultured Terriglobales bacterium | reverse complement strand
CGCCTACAAGCCGCGTACCTCGCCCTATTCCTTCCAGGGCCTGGGCGAGGAGGGCCTGCGCATCCTGGCCGAGGTCCGCGAGCGCTTCGGCCTGCTGGTGGTGACCGAGGCCATCGACAACGAGTCGCTCCAGCTGGTGGAGGAATACGCCGACGTCATCCAGATCGGCGCCCGCAATATGCAGAACTTCTCCCTGCTGAAGCATGCCGGCCGCACCCGCAAGCCGGTGCTGCTGAAGCGCGGCATGTCGGCCACGGTGGAAGAGCTGCTGATGGCGGCCGAGTACGTGATGAGCGAGGGCAACCACAACGTCATCCTGTGCGAGCGCGGGGTGCGCACCTTCGCTGACCACACTCGCAACACCCTGGACCTGAGCGTGATCCCGGCCGTGCACCGGTTGAGCCACCTGCCCATCCTGGTGGATCCCAGCCACGGTACCGGCAAGCGCTCCCAGGTCGCACCCATGGCGCGGGCCGCCGTTGCCGCGGGCGCGGACGGCCTGATGATCGAGGTCCATGCCGACCCGCAGAAGGCGCTCTCCGACGGGTACCAGTCGCTCTATCCCGAGCAGTTCGACGAGCTGATGGCCGACGTCCGCCGCATCGCGCAGATCGTGCAGCGCGACACCGCCGGAGCCCAGGCCGCTCGCGCCCGGTAACCGCAGTTGAAAAAACTTCTCGTCGTCGCCATCGCGGCCGCAATCGTCATCGCTGTTGTCTACCGGCTCACCCGCGAGCCCGAGCGATACCCTCCGGGATATCACCAGTACGCCTACGTCACCAACGGCGGCAGCGAGACCGTCAGCGTCATCGACCTGTTCAGTTTTCGCGTGATCCGCACCCTGCGCACCGGTCGCGGGCCCACCGGCGTGACCGCCAATCCGAGGAAGAACGAGGTGTATGCCGTCAATTCGCGCTCCGATAACGTGAGCATCATCGACGCGGAGAAGAACGAGGTGGTGGCCACCCTGGGGGTACACGGCAGCCCTTACTTCATCGACGTCTCGCCCGACGGCCGGCGGGGATACGTAGCTAACTCGGCCTCGGCCAACGTCAGCATCCTCGACCTGGAGGGCCGGCGAGTGATGAAGACGGTGGGGGTGGGGGCGCAGCCCGGCCTCGCCCGGGTTTCGCCCGACGGCCGCACGGTCGTGGTCTCAAACCGCGGCGGCGACTCCGTCAGCCTGCTGGACGCGGAGATGCTGGCAGTGCGCGCCACCGTGCCCACCTGCCGGGAGCCCGGCGATATCGCCATCCTGCCGGACTCCAGCAAGGCGTTCGTGGCCTGCAGCGGCTCCAGCCAGGTCGCCTCCGTGGACCTGAAGACCGACCAGTTGCTCGCCCTGCTGGAGGTGGGCCAGACGCCGGTGCACCTCGCGCTGAAGCCCGACGGTGGCGAGCTGTTCGTCAGCAACTTCGGCTCGCATTCCATCTCGGCCATCACCACCACCACCAACGAGGTCAGCGGCACGTACTTGATCGGCACGGGACCGGTGCGCGGCCTGGTGACGCCCGACAACGCCCTGCTCTACGTCACCAACTTCGGTTCCAACGCCCTCACGGTGTACGGCATCCTGGACGGCAAGGTGAACTACTCGGTTCCGGTGGGCAGCAAGCCGGATGCGCTGGCGCTGACGCCCAGCGGTACCTATGTCCTGGTGGCCGATTCCGAAGGCAACGACGTGGCCGTCGTGCACCGCCGGCTGAACCCGAACCCGAAGAGGTTCGAGCGGCCGTGGTCGCTGTTCCTGACCATCCCGGTCGGGCTGCAGCCGAACCAGATCGCCATCAAGACCTTCGTGGCGCAGTCGCCGGCGCGCTAGTCGGCGGCTACCCCGGCGCAGAACTTGTCGAAGGCGCGGGTCAGGTCGGTGGCGATGTCCTCGGCCTCGCGGTGTTCGATGTCGTGCCGCTCCATCATGTACGCCAGCTGGCCGTGGCGCAGCAGCCCGATGGCGGGAGAGGAGGGCGGGTACCCGGTGAAGTAGGAGCGGGCCTGCTCGGTGGCGTCACGGTCCTGGCCGGCGAAGACGCTAACGATCTTGTCGGGCAGCACCTTGTGCTCCATGGCGATGCGCACCGCGGGACGCATGCGCCCGGCGGCGCAGCCGCAGATCGAGTTCACAATCACCATGACGGTGCCCTGGGTCTTCTTCAGGACATCGTCCACCTCCCCAGCGGTGCGCAACTCCTGCACTCCAAGACGCGTGAGCTCCTCGCGCATGGGGATGACCATCAGCTCTGGATACATTGTTCCTCCCACACTCCAATATCGCCTATCTACATATACCATCGCGGGCGCACGGAGCGCGACTGACGGATGGGCGGCATCTGGGATAAGCTGCCGCCAGTGCTCATTCAGGAGAACATTCCCCTGGCGCCGCTCACCACTTTCAAAGTGGGCGGGCCGGCGCGCTATTTCGTGGAAGCGCGGACCGAAGACGATGTCCGTGCGGCGATCGACCACGCCCAGGCGCATGCATTGCCGCTCTTCGTCCTCGGCGGCGGCAGCAACCTGGTGGTCGCCGACCGTGGCTTTCCTGGGCTGGTGCTGCGGATCGGCCTGAGGGGGATCGAGGAGCGCCAGTCTGGCGGGAAGCTCATCCTCGAGGCAGCCGCCGGGGAGGATTGGGACCGGTTGGTGGAGCGGGCGGTGGCGCATAGCGCCGCCGGCATCGAGTGCCTCAGCGGCATCCCGGGCACGGTCGGCGGCACCCCGGTGCAGAACGTCGGCGCCTATGGGCAGGAGGTCGCCGAGACCATCACCCAGGTGCGCGTCCTGGACACGCGCAACGGACAGATCCGCGAGCTCAGCAATACGGAGTGCGGCTTCAAGTACCGCGGCAGCATCTTCAATTCCAGCGATGCCGGGCGTTACGTCGTGCTGCGGGTGAGGTTAGCTCTCCAGCCCGGCGGCGCGCCCCGCATCGAATACGCTGACTTGAAGCGCCACTTTGCCGGAAAAGCCCAGCCGAGCCTGCTGGAGACCCGCGAGGCAGTCCGGCAAATACGCCTGTCGAAAGCCATGCTGCTGGTGGAGGGCGACGACGATTGCCGCAGCGCCGGTTCGTTCTTCAAAAACCCCGTTGTGGAGCGTGACGCGTACGAGCACCTGGACGCCGAGGCCAGGGCTCGCGGCGTAGATATGCCCGGTTACCCCGCCACCCACGGAAGGGTGAAGCTGGCGGCCGCCTGGCTGGTGGAGCAGGCCGGATTCCACAAGGGATACACCCGCGGGCCGGTGGGCATCTCGCGCCGGCACGCGCTGGCCATCGTCAACCGCGGTGGCGCCACCGCCGTCGATATCGTCGCTCTTAAGGACGAGATCCAGAAGCGCGTGGCCGGCCGCTTCGGCATCGAACTCCAGCCCGAGCCTGTCTTCGTGGGCTTCTGAGCCGACCCCTCCTTTTTCCTTTTGCCTTTTTCCTTTTCCCTTCTTACGATGGCGCACCTCGGGAGGATGGCGATGCCGAAGTCTCTGTGTTTGTGTTGGGTCCTGGTGTTCTCATGCGTGGCGGTGGCCCAGACCGCGGGCAAGGTGGAGCGCGTCCTCCCCGCCGGCTTCATCGTCCATGAGCGGCAGACGGCGGAGGCCAAGCCCGCCGACCCCGTGGCCTGGAACGACGTCCTCCGCACCAACGACAAGGGCCGGATGCGGGTCGCGCTCGCCGACGGCTCGGTCCTGAGCCTGGGCGCCAAGGGCGAGATGCGCGTGGTCAAGCACGACACCGAATCGCAGCAGACGGTCATCGAACTGCTGTACGGCAAGGCCCGCGCCAACGTCGCCCCGCTCACCAAGCCCAACAGCAGCTTCCAGGTGCGCACGCCGACCGCGGTCATCGGCGCCATCGGTACCTCGGCCGTGATCGAGACGATGAGCTCCAGCCCGGTCACGACCATCAGCAGCGAGGAACTGGAACGGCTGCCCGGGACGCGCAGTATCCAGAGCCTGCTCGATCTGAAACCCGGCACTATGCCGCCGCCGAAGAGCTCCGGTACGCCACCAGCGGGTCGCGACCCTAGCCTTCTCGATTACCGCGATGTCGAGTCCACCCGCGTGGTCGCCATCGATCACGTCACCGGCGTCCGCAGCATCGACCCCGACATCCTCAAGACCGTCTACCTGCTGCCCGGCGAGTACACCGACGTGCTCCGCGGACAGCCGCCCACCGACCCCAAGCCCTTCCAGAGCTGGGGCGACCTGCGCATGGGAGACCTCGACCCACCCTACCGCACCCAGGCCGGTAACGACTGCGTGGCCGGCATGGTGGTGGATGGCATCATCGTCTCCGCCACCGATCCCAGCCTGGTCGGCAAGCCCATCGAGTACCTGATGACCGGCCGCGGCACCGGCTCCACCGGCAACGTCCTGATGCTCAAGGCCTTCAACCCCACCGAGTGCGCCATGGACTTCCTGGTGACCGAAGGCGCCGTCTTCCTGCCCGAGCAGCTGACCGGCCCGCTCGGCAAGCTCACCGCCTCCGATTTCCAGCACATGATGGGCTTCGGCGGCGGCTACGATGTCGATGTCTCCTCGTTTGGCACACCTCTCAGGTTCTTCACCGCGCCGCCCGAAGGCGTGCTGGAGGTACCGCTGCGCGCTTATTGCCTGGAGCGTGAAAAGCTGGCGCCGCACCCCAGCACCAAGTACCGTTTTGCCTCGCCCGAACAGAAGAAGCCCTTCGCCCACAACCGCGAATTCATCTCTCGCGCCCACCAGATGTTCCTCGACGGCGCCCTGACGCCCACGCAACCGCTGGACCTCATCATCCAGTGGGCCATCTGGACGGAGGAGACCAGGCTCGATGAGAAGAGGTTCCGCGAAGCCCACACCAAGCTGGTGGAGAAGACCCTGAAAGAACAGGGCCGCAAGTTCGACAAGGAGATGAAAGCCCGCGTGGAGGCCGCGCAGACCGACATCTGGAGCAACGTCCAGAAGCTGCTGGCCAAGAAGTAGCGTGTGCCCCACCCAAGCCCGTTCTTGGCTTGGGTGGGGTTTTACCTACTTCACCTTCCGGAACGGGTGCTCGAAGCTCAGATAGACGAAGATCCCCTTCTCCCCCGAGCTCGGCCCCACGCCGATGGGCACGGCCACGCCGGGGACGATCTGCAGCCCGCTATCGAAATCGTGCGACCAGCGGACGCCCGGGCTCACGAAGGCGCCTTTGTCGTGGCCGGTCCGCCCGGGAGCGATGACGAAGTCGCTGCGGTTCCACACCGTCTCCAGCATCACGTTGAAGCGCGGGTGCGCCAGCCAGATGGCGCTGGCCCCCAGGTTATAGGCGAAGGCGCGGGCCTCGTCGCCGATGGCGTTCTTCGCCGATGGGATCATGGTGGCGCCGGCGTTCCAGTGGGTCACCAGCTTGTGGCGCACAAGTTCCACGCTGACCGGCAGGTTGGTCTGCAGTCCCACTCCCCCCATCCCGCGCCCGTGCTCCGAGCTTCCGGTCGGCAGCAACAGACTGAGGCGGGGAGCGACGGCGGTGCGCTCCTTGCCGCTGCCCACTAGCTGGTACCGCCAGTTGATGAGGATGTCGCCCAGGCCGGTGCCCACGCCGGGGCCGGGATCGACCACGGGAACGGTGTAGCTGAACTGGTGGCGCGGGGCCGGGTTGATGGGCCATTCCTGGGTGAAGGTGTAGGCCCAGGCCTTGCTGGTCCACAGCCGCTGGAAGCCGGAGATGTGCTGGACGACGCCGTACTCCTGGTTGTAGGCCTCCTCCAGCAGGAAGCTGTTGTCCTGGATGGGGCCGTCGTCCTGGGCGGCGGCGCTGAGGGTGAAGGCGAGGATCAGGCAGAGGAGCGAAAGAAGAGTGCGCATGAGGAACAGCCTCCTGGGCGCCAGCCGAAAACGCTGGATATGAAAATGAAATTCATTTTCAACTGGTACCCCGATCCTAGGTCGCTCCCTCCCCGGCGTCAATATGGCGAGCGGACTCAATTGACCTCCAGGTCCACTATTATGCCCCGCGGCGGGCGGCTCACCTCATCACCCGGCACGACCAGGTCTTGATCACCAGCCAGGTCTCCGCTCCCGGGCGCAGCCCCAGCGAATCCACCGCCCCCGGCGTCAGCAGCACCTGGAAGGCCGTCGGCTGCTGCCCGCACTCCACGCGGGCCAGGATCCCCGTGCCCGAGGGCGTCAGCGACTCCACCCGCCCGGGAAGCAGGTTGCGGGCGCTGAGCCCGCTGGGCCGCGCGCCGGCCAGCAGGATGTCACCGGCGCGAATCCCCAGGCGGACACGTCCTCCCTCCGCCTGCGGTCCCAGCGGCGCTTCGAGTTCGAGGCTGCTGCCCTCGAGATGGCAGGTCATGGTGCCCTGGGCCGGGTGGCGCGACGAAACCGTGGCGGCGAAGACGTTCTCGAAGCCTGCGAGGTGGGCAATGGACTCATCCTCCGGCACGTCCAGCACCTGATGCGGGCTGCCGCCCGCCACTATCCTTCCCTGCTCTAGTACTAGAACCTGCTCGCCGAGCGCGAAGGCTTCGCGGCGGCTATGGGTGACGTACAGGACCGGAACGGGATGGTCGCGGTTCCACTCGCGCAGATCGGCCATGATGCTGGACTGGATGGGTGCATCCAGCGCGGACAGGGGCTCGTCCAGCAGCAGGGCCCGCGGCCGGGTCACCAGTGCGCGGGCCAACGCCACCCGCTGGCGTTCTCCGCCGGAGATCTCGGACGGCATGCGCGCCGCCACGTGGCCGATGTGGAAGCGTTCAAAGATCTCGCCGACGCGCCGGGAGCGTTCTGCGGCCGGGACCCCGGCCAGCCCGAACGCGGCGTTCTTCTCGGCCGTGAGGTGGGGGAACAGCGCCAGCTCCTGGAAAACGTAGCCGATGTTCCGCCCCGCGGCCGGCACATCCACGCCCGCAGCGGAATCGAACAGCACCGTGCCGGAGGCTTCAATCCTCCCCTGTTCCGGTCGCAGCAGCCCAGCCACGCACTGCAGCAGCGTGGTCTTACCCGAGCCGGAGCGCCCGAAGAGGATGGTCACTCCCGGCGCCAGGGCGACGTCCACGTCCAGGCCGAAGGCGTGGTCCCCCGTACCGAACCTCTTGCGGACCCCGGCTCGCAGGCTCATCTCCAGATCACCAGGGCGCGGCGGTTCAGGGCGTACACCAGCGAGAGCACCACGAACGAAAAGACCAGCAAGGCCAGGGCGGTCTGGTTGGCGCCGGAGTACTCCAGCGCCTGCACTTGGTCGTAGATGTCGATGGAGACGGTGCGGGTCTCGCCGGGGATGTTCCCGCCCACCATCAGCACCACCCCGAACTCGCCCAGGGTGTGGGCGAAGCTCAACACCACGCCGGTCAGCACTCCCACGCGCGAGAGCGGCAGGATCACCCGCGCGAACCTGCGCCAGCGCCCCGCCCCCAGCGTCGCCGCCGCATCCAGCAGCCGCCGGTCCACGCCCGCGAATGCCGATGCGAACGGCTGTACCGCGAAGGGCAGGCTGTAGAGCACCGACGCCATCACCAGGCCCTCGAAGCTGAACGCCAGAGCGTGGCCGAAGCGCTCCTGGTACCAGCGCCCGGCCGGGCTGCGGCTCCCCAGCGCGACCAATACGTAAAAGCCGAGGACGGTGGGCGGCAGGACCAGGGGCAGCGCCACCACCGCTTCCACCAGGAATTTCCAGCGCCGCGGCGAGTAGGTGATCCAGTAGGCGATCGGCAGCCCGACCACCAGCAGCAGCGCCGAAACGACGCCCGCCAACTTCAACGACAGCACCAGCGCCTGCCAGTTCATCTCACACCCGTACGATCATCACTTCCGTGGACTTGATGAGAGCGGCCGCGGTCTCCCCCACCCGGAGCCGCATCTCCCGCACCGCATCGGCGGTGACGATAGAGGTGATCTGCTGCCCACCGATAGAGAGCTTCACCTGGGCCAGGAGGCCGCTCACTTTGATCTCCACCACTCGGCCGACCAGCTGGTTGCGCCCACTGATCCGCTGGAACCCGCGCCGGCGCTCGGGCGTGAGCTTCGCCGTCGCCCGGTGCAGGAAGCGGTCCAGCTCCGGCCTGGGCACGCGGTGGTGCCCACCCGGCGTCCGGATGCTTTTCAGCTTGCCGCGGTAGATCCACTGCTTGATGGTCGGATAGCTGATGCCCAGTATCTGCGCGGCCTCTCGGGGCTTGATCAGGTCCATGTGATGACTATATACGACTCTCTGTCACAAATATATACGATATCTGCCGCTTGGCTCTGTGGCCGCAACATCCTCCTCTGCCGTGGGTTCTACCCGAATGGGACGGCGCTTCTTGCGCAAGAGGTACAATCGCAAGTGGGACCGCTCCCTTTGGCCGGGGCGGGCGTCTAATCCCGGTATTGGACATGCTGTGAGATTCCTCAAGAACAAATGGTTCATCGCCGCCGCGGTGCTGGTCGCCGTCGGCCTGCTCGCCGCCTTCGGCTTCAGCCGCAGGCCGAATGCGCAGTACTTCACCGCCAAGGTGGAACGCGGCGACATCCGCGAGGTCGTGGAAGCCACCGGCACCATCAACGCCGTCACCACGGTGCAGGTCGGTTCCCAGGTTTCGGGCACCATCTCCCAGCTCTTCGCCGACTTCAACTCGCGGGTCAAGAGGGGGCAGGTGATCGCCCGCATCGATCCGTCCCTGTTCGAGGGAGCGATGCTGCAGGCCAAGGCGGACCTGGAGAATGCCCGCGCCAACCTGTCGGCGGCGAAGGCGAACCTGGAGAAAGCCCGTGCCACCGCCGTCCAGACCAGGGCCGACTACGAACGCGCCCGAGGGCTGGCGAAGGCAGGCGTGATGAGCCAACAGCAACTCGACCTGGCCAAGGCCAATGCCGACGCGGCTGAAGCAGCTCTCTCCGCCGCGCAGGCCCAGGTCACTCAGGCCTCCGCGCAGGTCAGCCAGAAGACCGCCGCGGTTCAGGTGGCGCAGACCAACCTGAACCACACCATCATCTCCGCCCCCATCGACGGCGTGGTGGTGGCGCGCAACGTGGACGTCGGCCAGACCGTGGCAGCCTCCCTGCAGGCGCCGACGCTGTTCACCATCGCCCAGGACCTCACCAAGATGCAGGTGTACGCCAAGACCGACGAGAGCGACGTCGGCCAGATCCGTTCCGGCCAGCCGGTCAGCTTCAAGGTGGACGCCTTTCCCCGCGAGACCTTCCGCGGCAAGGTCGAGCAAGTGCGGATGAATGCCACCACCGTCCAGAACGTCGTCACCTACGACACCGTGGTGGGTTTCGACAACCCGGAACTGAAGCTTTTCCCGGGCATGACCGCCTACGTCTCCATCCCGGTCGCGGCGGCCAACGACGTGCTCAAGGTCCCCAACGGCGCGCTGCGCTACAAGCCCGACCTGAAGCCGGAGGAGATCCGCGCGCTGTACAAGAAGTACGGAGTCGAGGAGCCAGCCGGGCGGCGCCAGCGCGCCGCCGCAGCGGACACGCAGCAGCCCCGGCAGGTGGCCCAGGTCACCGAGCAGCCAGGGGGCGGCGAATTCGACCATGCCGCGCGGGAGCCGCGCTACGACGTGGCCGTGCTCTGGAAGCTTCGGCCCGACAAGTCCCTGGAACCGGTGAAGGTCCGCCTGGGCATCACCGACCATACCTACACCGAGATCTCGCAGGTGCTGAACGGTGATTTGAAAGACGGCGACGAGCTGGTCACCGGCTCGGCGGCCCGCGCCAGCACCTCGCGCGCGCCCGGCGCCTTGGGCGGCGGCGGGATGGGCCGAGGACCACGCTGATGTCGCTGGCCGACGTTGCCAATCGCCTCCCGGAAACCACGGCCACCAACGGCGCGGTCATCCGGGTGGAGGACGTCCACAAGTACTACGAGCTTGGGGAAACCCGGGTGCACGCGCTGCGCGGCGTCTCCATCCGCATCTGCGAGGGCGAATTCGTCGCCATCATGGGCGCCAGCGGCTCCGGCAAGTCCACCTTCATGAACATCATCGGCTGCCTCGACAAGCCGACCAGCGGCCGCTACCTGCTGCAGGGGACCGACGTCTCCGGGCTCGACAAGCGGGAACTGGCGCGCATCCGCAACAGCCGCATCGGCTTCGTCTTCCAGGGATTCAACCTGCTGTCGCGCACCACCGCGCTGGAGAACGTGGAACTGCCCACGCTGTACGCCCACATCCCCAGGCACGAGCGCGAGGCCTATGCCTCCGAGGCGCTGGCCATGGTGGGGCTGGCCGACCGCGCGCAGCACTTCCCTTCCCAGATGTCGGGAGGACAGCAGCAGCGTGTGGCCATCGCCCGGGCGCTGGTGAACCGCCCCTCCATCCTGCTCGCCGACGAGCCCACGGGCAACCTCGACAGCCGCACCTCCGTGGAGATCATGGAGATCTTCCAGCGGCTGAACGAGGAGCGCGGCCTCACCGTCATCCTGGTCACGCACGAGCACGACATCTCCCAGTTCGCCCGCCGCAGCGTGGTCTTCCGTGACGGCCGGATCCGCAAGGACGAGCCGGTGCTGAACCAGCCCCGGGCCGCCGAAGTGCTGAAGACCATGCCTTCACTCGAGGACTGACATGGACCTGATGAGCACCCTCCGCATCGCCCTGCGGGCGCTGGCGCGCAACAAGATGCGCTCCTCGCTCACCATGCTGGGCATCATCATCGGCGTGGGCGCGGTCATCGCCATGGTCGGCATCGGCCAGGGCGCGCAGCAGCAGGTGCAGGAGCAGATCGCGGCCATGGGCTCCAACATGCTCTTCGTGGGCTCGGGCACGGTGAACCGCGGCGGCATGCGCATGGGCTGGGGCGCCACCAAGACCCTGGTCTACGACGACATGAGCGCCATCCTGCGCGAGTGCCCGGCGGTGGCCGAGGCCGCTCCCGGCACCTTCACCAACGCCCAGGTGGTCTACGGCCGCGACAACTGGAGCACCCGCATCACCGGCACCGAGCCGCAGTACTTCGACATCCGCAACTGGCCGGTCGCCCAGGGCTCCATCTTCGCCGCCCAGGACGTGGAAACGGCCACCAATGTCGCCGTCATCGGCGAGACCATCCGCAAGAACCTGTTCGGCGAGGTCAACCCCGTCGGCCAGACCATCCGCATCAAGAACCTTCCCTTCCGGGTAGTGGGGGTGCTGGCGCCCAAGGGGACCTCGGCGGCCATGGGCGACGACCAGGACGACAACATCTTCATCCCCCTCACCACCCATCAGAAGAAGATCACCGGCGACACCTGGCTGCGCTGGATCATGGTCTCCGCCGTCTCCAAGGAAGCCAGCTATAGCGCGCAGCAGCAGATCACGGCGCTGCTGCGCGACCGCCACCGCATCCGCCCCGGCCAGGACGACGACTTCATGGTGCGCAACCTGGCCGACATGGCCGACCTCGCCGACCAGGCGGGCCGGGTCATGACCCTGCTGCTGGCCTCCATCGCCAGCGTGTCGCTGCTGGTGGGCGGCATCGGCATCATGAACATCATGCTGGTTTCGGTGACCGAGCGGACGCGCGAGATCGGCATCCGCATGGCCATCGGC
>CAYTPH010000058.1:0-11498 GCA_964439635.1 uncultured Terriglobales bacterium | reverse complement strand
GGCGCGGGAGGTGGCGGCTGCGTGGTGTTCATGGTGGACGAGGGCGCCAAGGAACGGGTGGCGGAGGCGGTGCGCCGTGGCGGCGGGAAGGTGCTGCCCTTTCAGGTGGCGCGCGACGGCCTGACCGTGACCACCGGAGGATAAGCGATGCATCAGAGCGGATCGAAGCCGCGGCCAGTGGACTGGGTGGCCGCGGTCCTGGCGCTCCTGGCGGCGGGGCTGGTGACGTCGGCGGTGCTGGCCGGAAGCTTGATCCTCAGCCGGGCCTACCGCCTGCCGATGCACCTTGCGTTCATCGGAGCCTTCCTGCTGCTGGCGCTGCGTCCGGCGCTGCTGTTCGCGGTGGACGGGAGGCTGCGCCCGGTCTGGCGCTTCTTCGATGGCCTACTGGTGTTCGGGCTGGCAAACGGGGCCGGCGGCGGCTTGGCGGTCCTCATCGCCCGCAGCCAGCAAAGCCGGCTGTTCGACGGCATCTTCCGGCCGACGGCGATGGCGCTCTCCATCCTGGGATTCAGTCTCTTGCTTTGGGGCGTGGACCGTGTACGCAGCAGCAGGCTGGCGGCGCAGGGACTGCCGTCCGGGAGGACGGCGGTCCGGGACACGCTGGTCGGGATCGTGGTCGCGTTCGTCATGATCACCGGCTGCTGGCTGGCCATCGCCATCTGGGGGACGCTGACCTACGAGACGAAGGTGACGCCCGCGGTCCTGGGAATCTTCGCCGTCCAACTCCTGGTGCTGGCAATGGCGGCGATGCTGGAGGAGGTGGCGTTCCGCGGCTATCCCTTCCAGCGGTTGGTGGAAGCAGCGGGGCCGGTAACGGCCATCCTGGTGCTGTCCGCCTTCTTCGGCCTGGCGCACGCCAACAACCCGAACGCGAATGTGTTCTCGGTGACCAACACCGCACTGATCGGGGCGGTCTTCTGCATCGCTTACCTGCGCACCCGGGCCCTGTGGTTTCCCTTCGGGCTGCACTGGGGCTGGAACGCCTTCCTGGGCATGTTCTACGGACTTCCGGTGAGCGGGGTCGACCTGACCGCGGGCATCAAGGGCCAAGCCGAGGGGCCGGTGTGGCTGACCGGAGGCAGCTACGGGATCGAAGCCGCGCCGACGGCCACCGCCGCGATCCTGCTCGGACTGGCTTTCACCCTGTGGTGGTTCCCGCAACGCCCGCCCCTGGCGGTGGAGTTCGAGCTGCCCGCCAGTCCACCGCCCGAAGAGAGATCCTCGTTGACCCTGAACCTGCCGCCCGGGGGCGGCATCCAACAACAGTAGAGCCGGCGTTCGTCCCTGGCCGGGCGTGGTGATTTGAAAATCCCCGCGAAATAGCGAATCATAGGCACAATCCAGCGGGTGCCTCCATGACCTTCCGCCCATTACTTACGGCCGCCATCCCCCTGCTTGTTTCCGCGGCGGTGTGCTCCGCGCAGCCTGCCCCGAAGATGAGCAAGGAGACGCGCTTCAACGTGATCCGCGCGCTGACGGCGGAGATGGTGACGGTGCGCAAGCCGTTCCCCATGGGCAAGGAGGGCCTGAGCATCTCCCCGGAAGGGAAGGTCGAACCCGACGACGGGATGCTGAACCGGATGGTGCTGAACAACGGCCCGGCGGCAAAGCCCGGGGAGCGAGCGCGGATCACCAACGTCGAGTTCAAGGGCGACAAGATCATCTTCGAGATCAACGGCGGACCGGAGAAGAAGAAGAAGTGGTACCAGCGCCTGTCGGTGGGAGGCGCCGGGGGCACGGCGCCGATCTCGCCCAGCAGCGACGAGATCCCCAAGGGGTCGTTCGTGGCACTGGAGTTCAAGAAGCACGTGTCTGAACTGACGGTGGACCAGATCAAGGAGCGCCTGGCGCCGGTCTTCGATTTCCGTTTCAAGTCGCCGCTGGAAGCCTACATGGACACCATCCCGCCCAAGGCGCGGGAGGCCATCAAGAACCACCAGGTGCTGGTGGGGATGGACCGCCGCATGGTGACGGAGTCGCTGGGCCGGGCGCCGCGCAAGATCCGCGAGAAGGACGAGGCAGGCGGCGAGTACGAAGAGTGGATCTACGGCACCCCGCCGGAAGACGTGCAGTTCGTGCGGTTCGTGGGCGACGAGGTGGTGCTGCTGAAGATCATGAAGGTGGACGGGGAGAAGATCGTGCGCACCCAGAAGGAGATCGACCTGTCCGAAGTGGCCGCCGCCGAGGCCGCGCCCAAGCCGGCAGAACAGCCCGGGCCGCTCAACCGGCCGACGCTGAAGCGGGCGGGGGAGGAACCGGATTCGGATTCCCCGGCGAATACGGGCCGGCCGCCGGAGAAAGTGCTGCGACTGCCGAAGGTGCCAGCGGGCAGCACACCACCGCCGTCGGCTCCCGGAGAGCCGCCACCGCCGCACGTGGAGTAAAGCCGATTTTGCGGGGCGCGCGCGGGCGCTTTACACTGGCGCTGTGAAGATCGCGCTTGGTCAGATCAACCCCACCATCGGGGACTTCCGCAGCAACGCAGCCAAGATCATCGAGTTCGCCGGCCGTGCCAGGGCGGGCGGGGCGGAACTCGTACTCTTTCCCGAGCTGTCGGTGTGCGGCTACCCGCCGCACGACCTGGTGGAGCGGCCGTCGTTCGTGGCCAAGAACCAGGAGGCCCTGGAGACCATCGCCGAGGCGACGCGCGGCATCGCAGTCATCGCCGGGGCCGTGACCCGCGCCAAGGCCGAGACCGGAAAGTCGGTGATGAACTCGGCGGCGCTGCTGCGCGGCGGGCGAGTGGAGTTTTTGCAGTCGAAGATGCTGCTTCCCACCTACGACGTCTTCGACGAGGCGCGGCATTTCGCGCCCGCGCCCAGCCAGGAGTTGTTCACCCTGGACAGCCGGCCGGTGGCGCTGACCATCTGTGAGGACGCCTGGAACGACAAGCACTTCTGGCACAAGCGGCTGTATGGCGTCGACCCGGTGGAGCGGCTGCTGAGGGCCGGCGGCAAGATCCTTTTGAACATTTCGGCGTCGCCTTTCTACGTGGGCAAGCCGGAACTGCGGCGCGACATGCTGGCCAATATCGCGCGCCATTACCAGGTGCCGGTGGCGCTGGTGAACCAGGTGGGCGGCAACGACAGCCTGATCTTCGACGGCTCCAGCGTGGTGATCGGGCCGGAGGGCACGGTGCTGGCGCAAGGGAAGTCGTTCGAGGAGGACTTGGTCTTCTTCGACGACGAGTCGCGGCAGGGCGACCTGCACCCGCGGCTCGAAGGCGTGGAGGCCACCGCCTACGCCGCGCTGGTGCTGGGCACGCGCGACTACGTGCGCAAGTGCGGCTTCTCGCGGGTGCTGATCGGACTGAGCGGCGGCATCGACTCCGCCCTGGCGGCCTGCATCGCCGCGGAAGCGCTGGGTCCGGAGAACGTGACCGGCGTGAGCATGCCCGGGCCTTACTCCTCCGGGGGAAGCATCGACGATGCGCGGGTGCTGGCCACCAACCTGGGCATCCGCTTTGAGCTGCTTCGCATCACGGAGAGCTTCGACGCCCTGCGCAAGACGCTGCAGCCGGCGTTCGCCAACCGCCCCGAGGACGTCACCGAGGAGAACCTGCAGTCGCGCATCCGGGGCGTGCTGCTGATGGCGATGTCCAACAAGTTCGGCGCCCTGGTGCTCTCCACCGGCAACAAGAGCGAATTGGCGGTAGGCTACTGCACCCTGTACGGCGACATGGTGGGCGGCCTGGCGGTGATCTCCGATGTTCCCAAGACGCTGGTGTACCGGCTGAGCCGCTACGTGAACTCGCGCCGTCCGGTGATCCCCCGGGCGACGCTGGAGAAGCCGCCCTCGGCGGAGCTGCGCCCCGGCCAGCTGGACAGCGATTCGCTCCCGGAGTACGAGGTGCTGGACCGCATCCTGGAAGATTACGTCGAGGACTACCGAACCCCGGAACAGATCGCCGAGCAGCGTGGCTTCGACCCGGGGTTGGTGAAGAAGGTGATCGGCATGGTGGAGCGTAGCGAGTACAAGCGACAGCAGGCGGCCCCCGGCCTGAAGATCACGGAGAAGGCATTCGGGATCGGGCGGCGCTTTCCTATTGCGCAGAGGTCGGAGCTGTGAGGCGGGCCGGGCAGGCCGTAGTAGCGGCGATCGTGCTGGCTGCCGCCGCATGGGCTCAGTCGGCGAAGGCCGAGCCTCCACTGCTTCCCTCG
The DNA here is from genome assembly GCA_964439635.1 of uncultured Terriglobales bacterium. Lineage (GTDB taxonomy): Bacteria > Acidobacteriota > Terriglobia > Terriglobales > Acidobacteriaceae > CAYTPH01. The sequence continues at coordinate 7,335 of CAYTPH010000058.1, read as the reverse complement.
GAGCAGGTGGTGAACGCGTACATGCAGCGGATGTTCGGCTACGACCCCCAGGTGAAGTGGAGCATCGTGGCCATCGAGCCGGCGGAGGTGCCGGGGATGGCCAAGGTGATGCTCCGCCTGGGCGAGGGAGAGGGCAGGCTCACCCAGCTTTTCGTGAGCGGCGACGGCAAGCACGCCGTGGTGGGGGAGTACCTTCCCTTTGGGGCTGACCCATTCGCAGACGTCCGGCGAACCCTGGAGCGGCGGGCGGACGGCCCCTCTCGTGGGCCCAAGACGGCGCCCGTGACCCTGGTGGAGTTCGCGGACCTGCAGTGTCCCGCCTGCCGCAGCGCGCAGCCCACGGTGGAGCGGCTGCTGACGGAGAGTCCAAACGCGCGGTTCATCTTCCAGCACTTTCCCCTGGAGGCCATCCACAAATGGGCGTTCCGGGCGGCGACCTACTCGCAATGCGTGTGGGAGCTGAAGCCGGAGGCGGTGTGGGACTTCAACAGCAAGGTCTACGCCCGCCAGAACGAGATCACCGAACAGACCGTGGACGAGCAACTGAAGGCGCTGGTGGGCCAGGTCGGGCTCAGTCCCGACGGCGTGCGAAATTGCGCCAATGGCCTGGCGACGATCGACAAGGTGCGAGCGTCGTTCGAGCTGGGCAGGGAACTGGGGGTGACCTCGACCCCGACGCTGTTCGTGAACGGGCGCAAGATCCCGCTGGGCGGTGTCCCCTACGAGCGCGTCAAGGCCATCGTGGACTTCGAGGCGAGAACCCGCAAATGACCGGGCTCAGGCACCCAGGCTCACCGCGCGCAGCTTGCGCGCCGCGGTCTCCGAGGTGACCGGGGTAAAGTACACCTCCTTGAAGGTGTAGGACTTGGATTTCCTGCCGACGATGGGCAGGATCTCAAAGTGCCAGTGGTAGTCGTCGTCGATGGTCTTCCAATAATCCAGGACCTCGGACTTGTGCATGGTGTTGGGAGAAGTGTGCAGCACCATGTGGAAGTCCTCGGATACGGCGCGGATGCGGGTGAGGGTGCGGCGAAGCAGCGCGCTCAGATCGTGGAGCGTCCCGGGCCGCAGCGCGCTGCGCTCGAAGTGGGCGTCATGGGTGCGCGGCAGGATCCAGGTCTCGTAGGGCACGCGCGGGGCATAGGGGCAGGTGGCGACGTAATCGCCGCGCACCTCGACGACGCGCACCGCCTGCTGTTCCTCCTGCGACAGGATGTCGCAGAAGACGCAGCGTTCCTTCTGGGCGAAGTACTCCCGGCCGGCGCGGAGCTCGTAAAGGACGCGCCGCGGCACGAAGGTGGTGGCGGTCAGTTGGGAGGTCGGGTGCTCGAACTCCTGGCCGGAGGCGGGCCCGTGGTTCTTGAAGACGGTGACGTACTTGAGGCGGCGATCGCGCTTCAGGTCCTGGATGCGCTGCGCCGCCAGGGCCAGGAATTGCTCGATCTCGGCGTCGTTGGCGTTCCACAGGTTACGCTCGTGGCGCGGGTTCTCGACCAGGACTTCGTGGGCGCCGACGGTGCGCATGTGATCGTAGATGCCCTCGCCGCGACGCTGTGGGTCGCCTTCGACGTGGTAGAGCGCGGCGGGATGGACCACGGCGCGCGCTGACCACGCACCCCCGTCCAGGGACGGCATCGAGGAGACGACGTGCGGCTGCTTGGCGGCGGTAGGACAGTAGGTGCAAGGCTCGCCGGTGCGGGGCTCGAGTTCCTGCGCGTCGTCGCCGGTGATGACCCAGGAGCGGGTGATGGGATCTTTGCGGAGTTCCATATTAGTCGACGGTCGGCAGTCTACGGTCGACGGCCGGAGAGAGAACTAGGAAAACACTCCATGCGAGGCGGCGTCAACCCCGCGAGAGGTAGTCCTGGCAAACGACCGTCAGCCGTCGACCGTCGACTGTTGTTATAATCCGCGCGCCAGCCGCTCACATCGATGACCGAGCCGTCCACGCCGTTGATGCGGCAGTACGCCGCCATCAAGAAAGAGCACCCCAACGCGCTCCTGTTCTTCCGGCTGGGCGACTTCTACGAGCTGTTCTTCGAAGACGCGGTCGTGGCCGCGCGCGAGCTGCAGATCACGCTCACCTCTCGAAACAAGGAGGCGGGGATCGCCGTGCCCATGTGCGGCGTGCCCTACCACTCCGCCGAGAACTACCTCTCCAAGCTGCTGCGCAAGGGATTCAAGGTGGCCATCTGCGAGCAGATGGAGGATCCGAAGGTGGCCAAGAAACTGGTGCGGCGGGAGGTGACGCGGGTCCTGACCCCGGGGACGGCCGCCGATGCGGCGCTCAGCTCCGAGGAGAACAACTTCCTGGCGGCGGTGGCCACGGTGGCGGACGGCGTCGGGTTCGCCGCCCTGGACCTCTCCACGGGCGACTTCCGGGCCACGGAATTCCGCGGCGAAGATGCGCACCGGCGGGTATGGGAGGAGTTGCAGACGCTGCGGCCGCGGGAAGTGCTGTTCGCGTCGTCGCTGCCGCTGTTCGACCGGCAGGAGCGGACGGCGGCGGCGTTCAGCGAGACGCCCCTGGAAGACTGGGTGTTCACGCCGGACTACGCCATCCCCCTGGTCGAGAACCAGATGGGTGTGCTGTCGCTGGAGGGCTTTGGTCTGGCGGAGCGTCTGGCAGCGGCGACGGCGGCCGGCGCCATCCTGCACTACGCGCGCGAGACCCAGCGCGGCAAGCTCGACCACGTGGACCGCATCGGCTTCTACGAGCGGCAGCACTGCCTGGTGCTGGACGCGGTGACGGTTCGCAACCTGGAGCTGATCGAGCCCCTGTTCGCCAACGCCGGGCCGGAGGTGACGCTCTTCCGTAACCTCGACGCTACGGTCACGCCCATGGGCAAGCGCCTGCTGCGTGCCTGGATGCTCCGCCCCTCGGTGGACATGGCGGAGATCGAGCGGCGTCTGGAGGCCGTCGGGCAGCAGGTAAAGGAGACCATCGCCCGCGAAGAGCTGCGGCGCGCTCTGGAAGGCATTCTCGACATGGAGCGGTTGCTGAGCCGGGCAACGCTGGAACTGGCGAACCCGCGCGACCTGCTGGCCCTGGCGCAGTCGCTGCGCAGGATCCCGGCGGTGCGGGCGGCGGTGGCGCGATTCAAAGCAGAGCGGATGGGCGCGTTGCATGGGCTGCTGGACGAGCTTGCGGACGTACGCGAACGCATCGAGAGGACCCTGGTGGATGAGCCGCCGCTGAGCTTCGCCGAGGGCGGCGTGGTGCGCAGCGGGGTGGATGCCGCACTCGACGAGCTGCGCGACCTTTCGCGCAATTCCAAGCACTACATCGCCCAGATCGAGGAAAGGGAGCGGCAGCGCACCGGCATCGGTTCCCTCAAGGTGAAGTTCAACAGCGTTTTCGGTTACTACCTCGAGGTCACCAAGCCGAACCTGCACCTGGTCCCCGCCGATTACGAGCGCAAGCAGACGCTGGTGAATGCCGAGCGCTTCACCACGCCGGAGCTGAAGGAGTACGAGGCCAAGGTCCTGGAGGCGCAGGAGAAGATCGCCGAGATCGAGCGGCGCCTGTTCGTGGAGCTGCGGGCGGCGGTGGCGGCGGAGGCGCGGCGCATCCGGCAGACGGCGCTGGCGCTGGCCGAGGTGGACGTGCTGGCGTGCTTCGCCCACCTGGCGGCGACTCGCGACTACTGCAGGCCGCAGTTCGACGAGAGCGGCGACCTGGAGATCGTGCAGGGGCGGCACCCGGTGATCGAGCGGCAGGAGTTGATGCAGTCGGCCGAGCGCTTCGTGCCCAACGACCTTTATCTGAACTCCACGACGCAGGCCATCCTGGTGCTGACCGGGCCGAACATGGCCGGCAAGAGCACGTATCTGCGGCAGGCGGCGCTGACGGCGATCATGGCGCAGATGGGGTCGTTCGTTCCGGCGGCGCGCTGCCGACTGGGAGTGGTGGACCGCATCTTCACCCGCATCGGCGCCAGCGACAACCTGGCGCGCGGCCGCTCCACCTTCATGGTGGAGATGACCGAGACCGCCGCCATCCTCAATACAGCCACATCGCGGTCGCTCATCCTGCTGGACGAGGTGGGGCGGGGCACGGCGACCTACGATGGCCTGGCCATCGCCTGGGCGGCCCTCGAGTACCTGCACGCGCGCACCCGCGCCAAAACGCTGTTCGCCACCCACTACTTCGAGTTGACCGAACTGGCGGATCGGCTGAGCGGAGTGAAGAACTACCACGTCAGCGTGAAGGAGACCGGCGGCGGCATCGTCTTCCTGCGCAAGGTGGAGCCCGGGGCGGCCGACCGCAGCTATGGCATCGAGGTGGCCAAGCTGGCCGGGCTGCCCAACGAGGTGGTGACGCGGGCACGCGAGGTGCTGGCCGAGCACGAGAACGCCGAGCACGCGGTGACGGCGCACCTGGCTTCGGACGAGGTGGCGCCACCGGCGGCGCAGCTCACCATCTTCACGCCGCTCTCGCAGAAGGTGGTGGACCGGCTGCGCGAGACCGACCTCGACCGGCTGACGCCGCTCGAAGCTCTGAACCTGCTGCACGAGCTGAAGAAGCAAGTACACTGACCCAAGTGGACCTCCGCGAACAAGTAGGACAGTTGCTCATCTTGGGCTTCGAGGGCACCGAGCCCTCGCTGCGGCTGCGCATCGCGCTGACCACGCTGAAGCCGGGCGGGGTCATCCTGTTCGCCCGGAACATCGTGGAGCCGCGGCAGACCTGGAACCTGCTGCACGAGTGCCGCGCGGCCGTGCCCACGCCGCCCTTCCTATGCGTCGACATGGAGGGCGGCACGGTGGACCGGCTGAAGGACGTAGTGGCGGCGGCGCCCGCGGCCGCCGATGTCTTCGCGACAGGGAAGAAGCAGCTATTTCGCAAGCACGGGCGGCTGATCGGCGAGGAGGTACGCGCCTTCGGTTTCAACGTGGACTTCGCGCCGGTGGTGGACCTGGGATTCGAGGCTTCGCAGAAAGTGCTCACTTCTCGGACGGTGTCGGACGATCCGAAGCAGACGGTCCGCTACGCGAGGGAATTCCTGGCGGGGCTGCGGTCGGCGGGCGTGCTGGGCTGCGGCAAGCACTTCCCGGGCCTGGGTGAGGCGAATCTGGACACCCATCACGAGCTCCCGCGAGTAAAGAAGTCCTGGAAGCGGATGTGGGAAGAGGACCTTCATCCCTATCGCGTGCTGCACCGGGAATTCCCATTCGTGATGGTGGCTCACGCCGCCTACCCCTCGGTGACAGGCGGCGGAACGCCAGCGTCGCTCTCCAAGAAGTGGATGAGCGGCGTTCTGCGGAGGAAGATCGGCTACCGCGGCATCATCCTGTCCGACGACCTGGAGATGGGCGGCGTGCTGGCGGCGGGCAGCATCGAGCATGCCGCCGTGGAGACAATGCGCGCGGGGGCGGACATGTTCCTGGTCTGCCGCAACGAGCAGTACGTGTGGGCGACCTTCCACGCGGTGCTGCACCAGGCGGAGCGCGACCGCAAGTTCCGGCGGCGCGTGGAGGAGGCGGCGACACGGGTGCTGGCGTTCAAGAAGAAGGCCATAGAGATGGGGCGATTCCCGTCGGCGCCCAGCGCAGCGAAGGTGCGCGGGTTGCGGGAAGCGATGCGGAAGTTCCGCACGGCGGTGGCGAAGGGAGTGGCGCTGTGATCGTTGCCGGGGTGATGAGCGGGACGTCAGCCGACGGGATCAATGTGGCCATCGTGCGCTGCCTGGGCCGCGGGCTGCGGACGCGCTTCGAGGTCCTCTATCACCGGGAGACAGCGTATGCAACGGGCGTGCGGCGGGCGGTGCTGGAGGCGATGAATGCTCGCGCCGCCAGCGTCGCCGACCTGTCGCGGCTGAACTTTCTGCTGGCAGAGCTTTACGCCGACGCGGTGCTGGCGGCCGAGAGACGGGCCCGCGTGGACGTGGAGCTGATCGGCTGCCACGGCCAGACCATCTTCCATCAGGGCGAAACAGCTCCCTATCTCGGCCGCAAGGTCGCGTGTACCTGGCAGACCGGCGAGGGCGCAGTGCTGGCGGCGCGGACAGGTGTGCCGGTGGTCTCGGATTTCCGACCGGCGGACATGGCGGCAGGCGGGAAGGGCGCACCGCTGGTCCCGTTCTTGGATTTCCTGGTGTACCGCCATCGGCGGCGCGGCCGCATCGTGCAAAACATCGGGGGCATCGCCAACCTGACCGCCATCCCGCCGCGAGCTGGGCCGGAAGAGGTGATCGCGTTCGACACCGGGCCGGGGAACATGGTCATCGACGCGGTGACGGAGCGCCTGTTCGGGAAGCCCTACGACCGCGACGGGCGCATCGCCGCCAAGGGAGAAATCGTCGAGCGAGTGGTCCGCGACCTTTTGCGCCACCCATTCTTCCGCCGCAAGCCGCCGAAGACCGCCGGCCGAGAGGAGTTCGGACGCGAGTTCGCGCGCCATTTTCTGCGGACGTGCGGCCGAGCGAAGAAGGAAGACATCGTGGCAACGGCCACGGCGCTGACGGCGCGGTCGATCGTTGCTGCGGTAGAGCGCTTCGTGCTAAGTCGGCAAGGTGCCGGCGGCACGAGGTGGGACTACGTCGCGACCGGTGGCGGCGCGAGGAATCGCACGCTGATGCGGATGCTGGCGGAAGAGTTGAAACCGCTTGGGCTGCGGATGCGGGATGCGGGGGACTTCGGGGTCCCCTCCGAAGCCAAGGAGGCGGTGGCCTTCGCGGTGCTGGCGTACCAGACGTGGAGGCGACGGCCGGGGAATGTCCCATCCGCGACAGGGGCGGACAAGCCCGTGATCCTCGGCAAAGTCAGCTATGTTTAACCACAAAGGACACAGAGGCCCACTGAGGAAAGTCCACAACCTCAGTGTTCCTCTGGGTCCTCTGTGGTTAGCTCTCTTGGCGCTGACGGCTGCGCTTGGGGGGTGCAGCGGCCAGAGACCCGACCCGAATACGGTGGTGATGATCATCGAGTCGTCACCGGCGAACCTGGACCCACGGGTGGGGACGGACGCCCAGTCGGAGCACATCGGCAAGCTGATCTTCGACGCCCTCCTGCAGCGCGACGATCACTTCAACCTGCGGCCGCACCTGGCGGAGCGCTGGGAGGTCCCCGACCCGCTCACCTATGTCTTTCATCTGCGGCGGGGAGTGAGCTTCCACGACGGGCGGCCACTCACGGCGCGCGACGTCAAGTACACCTTCGATTCCGTCCTGTCGGGAGCACTGATCACTCCCAAGGCGAGCACCTACCGCGCGGTGGAGCGGGTGGAGGCGCCGGACGACCGCACCGTGATCTTCCGCCTGAAAGAGCCGTTTGCAACCCTGTTGTGGAACGTCTCCGACGGCGCCAGCGGCATCGTGCCGGAGGGGAGCGGGA
>CAYTPH010000057.1:0-11501 GCA_964439635.1 uncultured Terriglobales bacterium | reverse complement strand
GCCGCAGACGAAGGCGCGCATCTCCTGGCGGGTGGCCTGCTTGTTGACGTCGTAGTCCTTGATGCCCTCCAGCGCCTTCACCGCCTTGATGCCTTCCATGAACGCCGGCCGGGTGACGCGCAGCGCCATGGTCTGGGGGTCGTGGCAATCGATGCAGCCGACGGGATGGGTGACGAACTTGCGCGCCTCGAAATACGGGGTCTGGTTGACCTTCTCGAAGCCCTTGAAGATGTCGCCGTCGCCCAGCTTGTTGTAGGCCACCCACATGGAGGCGTGGCAGTTCAGGCACGTGCCCGGCTGCTTGACCACCTTCTGGCGCTCGGTGAAGGTCTGGTCGTCGAGCATGTAGGCGTGCCCGCGCTCTTCGCGGAAGTCCTTGGAGAAGGCGTAGCCCGCCCACATGGTCTTCAGCCGCGGATCTTCCTGCAGCTTCGACTGGGCCACCACGGTGCGCGGGTCGGCCTCGGTGGGCGAGTGCGGCAGCGCCTCGCTGCCGCCGTAGCGGGTGCGCTTCTGGTCCACGGTGCGCCGGTAGAGGTCGTACTGCATGGGGAAGTTCTTGCCCCAGACCGCCGGGTCCTCGGTCTGGTCGTTCAGCTCCACCACGCGGTAGAAGGGGTTCCGCGCCTCCTGCTTGCGCTCGAAGATGTTGACCAGCAGGGCGGTGACGGCCAGGGCGGCGATGGCCGCCAGCACCACGGTCACGACCAGCAGCCGGCGATTGCTTGCACCGTTGCTCATTGCGATGTCTCCGGTAAGAACTGAGGAATGGACGCCATGGCCCCGGAATGTCCGACGGTCCCGTGGCAACGCACGCACGAGAGCTGCCCGATGTCGCGGTGCGGCCCCTCGATGGCGGTGACGATGTTCTCGTGGCAGGAGCGGCAGGCGCCCTCAGTCACGCGGTGGTTGTAGCTCTTGATCTGCAGCTCGTCGGGGAACCGCCCGGTGGTGAAAGCCAGCGAGTGGAAGAAGCCGTTGGCCGCCTTCACCGCGTACTTCCCGGCGAAGTTGTGCGGAGTATGACAGTCGTTGCAGACGGCGACGGCGCGATGGCTGGACTTGACCCAGGCATCCACGTACTCGCGCATGACGTGGCAGTTGCCGCAGGCGGAGGGGTCGTTGAGCATGTAGGAATAGCCCTTGGCGTAGATGAACGTGAAGAAGCCGACGCCGACAGCCACGCCCACCAGAACGCCCACGACGACGATGGCTCCGCGCTTCATGCGAACAGATGTTCTAGCAGGTCATTCGCCCGCGCGTCCACCCATGCCGCCCATCATCCCCATGCCGCCGTGGCCGTGGCAGGCGCCGCACATGCGCTGCCCTTCCATGGCGTTCAGCTTTTTCTCCACCGACAGCGCGGTCTCGCTCTTGCCGGCGTCGGAGTTGTAGGCGTCCAGGTGCTGCTGGAGGGACTTGGCCAGCACCGATTGGAGTTCCAGGTTCTTCTGGACCGCGGGGTCCTTGCTCTTGATGGCGGCGGCGCTGGCCTCGATGTCCGCCACTAACTGGCGCAGCTTGGCTGTCTCTTGCTTCTCCTGCTCGACGCGGGCCATCGGCACCACGCGGATCTCGGCGCGCTTGGTCATGGGCTTGCCGCCCATGCCGCCCATCATCATGCACTGGTGCCGCGGCCCCGGGGGCGTGGGTTCCTCCTTGGTGGAGTGCTCCTGGGCGATGGCCAGGGTGAAGAACAGGATGGCGACAACGATTGCGAGCACGGCTTTCATGACGGCCTCCTTGCGGAAGGCCAGCCTACGAGCCCGGCGGGCGCGGCGCTGTGGGGTGGGTCACGCCTTCATGTGACGCGGCCAGCACAAAGAGAGCTCAACACGGAGGACACGGAGGAATCTAAAGACCTATTCCCTCCGTGTCCCCTGTGTCCCGTCCCCCGTGTCCTCCGCGTTGAGGCGTTTCACGGCAGTATCGCGATGATCCGCGCCGGGCCGCCGGTGCCGCCCTTGATCTTCATGGGTAGGGCGATCAGGTACGCGCCCCTGGCCGGCAGGCGCTCCAGGTGGGCGACGTTCTCCAGGCCGTAGATGTTGGCGCCGTTCAGCACCTGATGGGCGATGAAGTCGCGCGACTGCCCGTAGTCGAGCGAGGCGGTGTCCACGCCCACGCCATCCACCTTGCGAGCGGCGAGCAATTCGGCGGCGTCCTTCGCCAGCCCCGGAAAGTGCAGGTTGGCGGTGTCTCCCGGCTTGTCCGAGCCCAGGTATTTCTTCTTGTTGGGCCAGAACTTCCCCCAGCCGGTGCGGATGAGCACGATCGACTTCTCCGGGATGCGGCCGTTGGCCTTCTCCCAGGCCAGCAAGTCGGCGCCGGTGACCAGCGCATCTGGATCGGGCGCGCACTTGGTGGTGACGTCGACGACGATCGCCGGCCCCATCAGGCGCTCCAGCGCGATCTCCTCCGTGGTCTGCCGGTCCTTGGAGAAGTGGATGGGGCTGTCCAGGTGGGTACCGCCGTGCTCGGCGGCGGAGAAGTTGGCGGCGGCGTACCAGTGCCCGGCGGGTGACGGCCCCCACGCGGTCTTCTGCAGCACGAAGGGCTTGGCGTTGGGCCAGTAGATGGTGTGCTCGTCGAAGTCCCAGGTGAGGTCCACGACGTTCGATTCATCGATCTGCGCGAAGCAGCTGGCAGCCAGCAGGAGGCAGGCGAGGAGGAGCTTCATAGGGGAGAGATTCTAGCTGGTGTCGAGGAGAAGCTTAACCACAGAGGACACAGAGGAACACAGAGCAATCCAAGTCCTCCGTGTACCTCTGTGCCCTCTGTGGTTACTTCTTATTGCTTCTGCTGCGCCGGGGACTTCCCCTCCGCCCGCGGCTTTGGAGCCCGCGGCGCGCGGTGGGTCCGCCGCATCTCTTCCGCCAGCTGCTTGATCTCGGTCAGTGACCGCCGCATCTCGCTCCAGCCGTACCACAGGGCGTAGTCCGGATTGGCGTGGAAGGTTCCCTGGAAAGTCCGCATGCGGTGCTCCAGGTGCATGACGAACAGCTTCTGCTCCACCACCGTGGGCGCGTCGTGGAAGGTCAGCAGGTCGGGGAAGGGGTAGGCGTACTCCTTGGGCTTGGTCAGGATGCCGTCCTTGTAAAGAGCAGCGACGGTACGAATGGCCTCCGCCATCAGGCGGTCGGCCTCCTTGATGATCTGGTCGCCCTTCTCCAGTTCGGCACGGGCGAAGTTGGCGGAGTGGCACTGGTTGCAGGTCTTCAGCATCTTGTCGCGCTCGCGCTGCCAGTCTTCCTGGGTGAGGCGGGCGACGTCGGCGGCTTTCACCACGTCCAAGCGCGCCGTCGGCTTGCCCTGCGGATCCAGGACGCCCAGCGCCTGCAGCATGACCGCGCGGTCGGCGGCCCACTGCTTGTCCTCCGGCATCGGCAGGCGGACCGCCAGGAAGCCCCACGCGGTGCGGACTTCGTGGTTGCCCTCCTGCATGTGGCAGGTCTGGCAGGTGGGGGCGGCGGCGTTCTCCGGCAGCACCTTGTCGCGCTTGAGCGCATACCGGACGCCGTGTTTGGAGCTGGACCACATCTCCCACTGCGGGTGGTCGAAGCCCATGTGGCAGGTCTGGCAGGCCTCGGGCTGGCGCGCCTCGGCCACCGAGAAGGTGTGGCGGGTGTGGCAGGAATCGCAGGAGGCGATGCCGAAGGTGTTGCCCCCGGCGCGCAGTTCCTTGATCTCCTGCTCGGTCTTCAGCCCGATCTTGTGGCAGGAGCCGCAGCCCTTCATGCCTTCGATGAGCGCCATCGGCTGATAGTGAATGGTCGGCATCGCTTTCATCGAGGCCCAGCCGAAGGCGTGCTTGCCCTTCTTGAACTGCGCCACCTGGGTGTCGTGGCAGGCAGCGCAGGTGTCGGGTGTGGGGATCTTCACCTTGGCGACGTCGGCGGCGGAGGTGTGCTCGTCCCCGTGGCAGGTGTCGCAGCCCACGCCGGCGGCGCTGTGCTTGGAGATCTGCCAGTCGGAGACGATGTTGGGGGTCTGGTTCTTGTGGCAGTCCACGCATTGCGACTGCGCGACCAGAAGAGCCGGGGCGAGAACGAACAGGAAAAGAACGGCAACCGCTCGGAAAAACATGGCGCGCTCCTGGGATGGCGGTCTGCTAGAGCGCGCGTATTCTAGCGCAGACTCCGCAGATCCGCCGTGTCCAGAGTCACACTTAACCGGCTTACACCGGCGGGCGCTTCTTATGCCAGTCGGTGTTGCGCTGGTACGCCTTGGCGGCGGCCAGCACCGCGCCTTCGCCCATCACTGGCCCGACGAACTGGATGCCCACCGGCTTGCCGTCCTCGAAGCCGCAGGGCACCGAGATGGCCGGCAAGCCGCACAGGTTGCCGATGGCGCCGATGGGGTCGGAGATCTCGAACACCTTCTCCAGGTCGGCCTCCATCTTGGTGGCGGTCATGGGCAGCGAAGCGGCGCACAGGACATCCACCTCCTGCTCCCGGAACAGCTCCGCCATCTTCCCCTGCAGGATGGCGCGGATGCGCTGGGCGCGGAAGAAGTCGGAGGCGGGAATCTCGGCGCTGACGTAGCCGCCGAGTTGCGAGCCGGGGTCGGTGAGCTGGGCCACGCGGCCGGATTCGATCAGCTCCTGGAAGGCCGACGCGCCCTCGACCGAAATGATCACGCCCGCGGCCGGCTCCCACGGGCCTTCCGGCAGCTTCACGTCCTTGAACTTCGCGCCGGACTTCTCCAGCACGCTGCGGGCCTCATTCACCGCCCCGTCGATCCCCGGTGTGACCTTCGACCACTGGTTGGTCATCCAGCCGATGCGCAGCGGCCGGGCGCTGATCAAGCTGGGCCGGAAGCGGGCGATGCGCGGTGGCAGCGTGGTCGCGTCCTTCGGGTCCGCGCCCGAGATGGCCGCCAGCACCAGCTCGCAGTCGACCGCGGTGCGGCACATGGGACCGATCTTGTCCATGGAGTACGACAGCGCCATGCCGCCGTGCCGGCTCACGCGCCCGTAGGTGGGCCGCAGGCCGCTCACCCCGCAGTACGCTGACGGGCACACGATCGAGCCCCAGGTTTCGGTGCCGATGGCGAAGGCAGCCAGGGCCGCCGGCATGATCGCTCCCGAACCCGACGACGACCCGCAGGTCCAGCAGCTTGCGTCCCAGGGATTCCTGGCGCCGCCGCTCCAGGAGGCGGTGCCGAAGCGATAGCCCATGCCGCCGGCCAGCTCGATCATCGCCGCCTTGCCCAGCATGACCGCGCCCGCCTGGTTCAGCTTGCGGATGACGGTGGCGTCGAAATCGAAGACCTGGCCGCGATACGGCGCCGCGCCCCAGGTTGTGGGAATGCCCTTGGTGGCCAGCAAGTCCTTGGGTGCATAGGGGATGCCGTGCAGCGGACCGCGATACTTCCCTGCCCTGATCTCATCGTCGGCAGCCCGCGCCTGCTTCAGCGCATGCTCGCGGGTGATGGTGGCGTAGGCGTTGTACTTGGGGCCGAGCTTCTCGCTGCGGTCAAGGTACGCCTCGGTCAGCTCGACCGGCGACAGCTTCCGCGCCTTGATGCGCTGCCCCAGTTCCGCCACGGAGAGATAGAGGACGTCGTCGTTCAGCATGGCTTAGTCCTCCTCCTTCCCGGCGACGAACAGGTGGAGCAGGGTCGCGGGCTCGTCGGCGTTGTCGAGCTGGTAGGCGCGCAGGGCGTCCAGCCCCTTCTGGCCGTTCATGACGGAGCGGCGGAGCTCCGCCTTCTGCGCCTCGCTGAAGCGGCTGCCGTACCTGCGCAGGATGGATTCGTAGCGCCCTTCGGCTTCCGCTTTGCTGGCGGCGGAGAGCTCCTGCTTGGGCTCTTCGGTCTTGACCGGAGGAGTCGGCGTTTCCTGCGCGGCCGGCACCGGCGGCAACACCGCGACCGCGGCAGCGAAGGCGGCGGTCTTGGCAAAATCACGGCGGGAGAAGCGGAGTGTCTTCATGGCGGGCGAAGCGTAAATGAGTGGATTCCCTGAGGTCAATCACCGGAGTCAAGAAGGCAAAAGGAAAAAGGCAAAAGATGAAACTGCAGAGCTTGCGGAGGAAGAGGCGGAGTTCGCGGAGAATGTCTTGGCTAATCGCTAATGGCTAACTTCTAGAACACGAACGCCACGCCGCCGCGCACCGAGCGCGCCGTCTGTACCAGGTAGAGCACCTGGCCGTCCTGCCCGAGCACCGGCATGTAGCCCTGCGCCAGCAGGTTGCGCACGTCCACCAGGGCCTCGATGTGGCCCGGCAGCAGGTCCGAAGAAGGGATGGGCTGGCGAACGAAGATGTTCAGGTAGGGGTCCGCCTGCCCTGGGGAGGCGTTGAACATGTCCACCGGGGTCAGGGCTTCGCCGCTGGTCCACTTGTAGGAGGCCAGCCAGCGAGTCTTGGCTCGGGGGAGGCGTCCGGCCACCTTGGAGGTGACCGCGTGCCGCCGCTCGTTACGCAGCGTGGCGCGCACCGCGTCCCACTCCGCCAGGGTGCGGTCCACGTCGATGACCCCACCGTTGGCGTACTCCACCGTGGCGGTCAGGTCGTCGGAGAACTTGCGCTGCACCAGCACCCGCATGCCGCCGCTGCCGAGCATCCCGCCGTTGTAGGAGAAGGTGCCGGAGTACACGTCCGGGAGGAACTCGCCGGCTTGCCCCTCCACCTCGCCCACTCCCACCAGGGCGGCGTTGCGGATGCGGTCGGCGAAGTACGCCACCTGGACGTTGTTCTTCCCCAGCCGGCGAGAGACCGCCACCTCGTGATGCGAGGCCCGCTCCAGCACCGGGTGCCCTCCCGCCAGGGTGATCCGCGGGCCGGATTCGCTCAGGTCGGCGGGCGCGGTGTCGAAGCCCTTGGCCAGCCGCGTGGTGGGCTGGGAAGTGGCGTAGCGGTACTGCACCGTCGTGTTCGGCCCCAGGTGCGTGGTCACGCCGACAAAGGGACGGAAGGCGCCGACGGTCTGCTGGAACCGCACCATCTGCAGTTCCCCGCCGTAGTTGAATTCCAGGAAGTCTCCGAGGGTGGTGGTGTCGCCCACGCTGAGCGCGAACGCCTCCAGCGCGCCCTCGCGGAGCGCATTCTCCGGCGAGGCGAAGCGGCGCAGCGTGAGCGCCACCTCGGGGCGGGAGCCGCCCAGGTCATGCGAATAGGCGGCGCGCACCACCGCCGCCGGCGAGCCCTCGCCGTAGCCCACGTTGCCGTTGAACGACAGCCGGCCGGAGCGGAACAGCGACTGCTCCACGGTGAAGGCCGTGCTTACTCCGGGGGCGCTGCCAAAGCCGTCCGCCGCCGAGCCCGCCAGGAACATCAGCTTGGCCGTGGTGCGGTCCTCCTCCGGGTCGCGGCTGCTGGAGACCACCACCGCCCCGCTGTCCGCCAGCCGCAGGATGGGCCGGCTGATGGTGGAGCGCAGCGTCCACTTCCAGTCGTCTTCTTCCTCGGGACCGTGCGGCTTGGCCGGCAGGAACTGCACCGCTTCGAAGAGCGTGTTCAGGGTCAGGTTGATCATCAGCCGCGCCCCCGAGGCCAGGGGGATGTTCTCGCGCAGCGACGGCAGGAAGGAGGTGGCGCTCACCCGCACGCTGTAGGTGCCGGGGTCGAGGCCCTTGGCCACGTACTGGCCGTGGTCGTCGGTGAAGACCTTGGTGCTGAAGGCGGCGTTGAACACCTCCACCGCGGCGCCCATCTGCGGGACCCCGGCGGAGTTGCGCACGATCCCGGCGATGCTGGCGGGGCGAGGCTCGGCACACACCGGCAGCGCCAGGGCCAGCAACAGGGCCACGCCTACCGCATTCCGGGCCATCCTCATCCGCACACCCCCTGGGAAAAGGGCCGGGCTACTCCACCACGAACTTGGCCGAAGGAGCGATCGTCTGCTTGGAGATATTGTCGCTCACTTTGATGGTGATCTGGTAGAGGCCCGGCTCCAGCACGTCCGCCAGGGGCAGGCTCTTCTCCAGCGTCACCTGGTCGCCGACGTTGCCCATCTGCTCCGTGGTCTCGACCAGGTGCACCACCTGCTTCTGGTTGGTGGTGTTCACGATCTCGTACTCCACGGTGGCCGAGGGCTTCTTCGTCTGCTCCCCGATGCCAAGATTGTAAACCTGCATCCAGAAATTCACCTTCTGGCTCTGCCCGCGCTTGAAGCTGGCGGGCTTGCCGTTCGAGGGCTCCACCCGCGGCCGCACCTTGGTGGTCCCGATCACGAAGTTGCCGGCGCCCACCTGGCGCATCGGCACCTTCTCCATCAGGTCGGCCAGGATCAGGCTGGAGTTCGACAGCTTCTCGTCGTCGAAGGACGGCACCATCACCCCTTTGCTCCACGTCCCCATGCGGTCGCCGTGCAGGTCCTTCACCACGATGTCCACCCGGTACCGCCCGGGGCGCAGGGGCAGGGCCTTCCAATACACAGACGCGCTCTCCACCGTCTTGGGCAGCAGCTCGGTGGGAACATCCACGCTCACGGTGTCTTCGAACGTCTGGGCGATGCGGCCGGTCAGCGTGGTGACGCGGCCGTACAGGTTCACCACGCCGTGCGACACCCCTTCCTTGTTCTGAAAGGTCACGTCCCGGTTCTTCACCTGGATGGTGATGGGCACCAGCACCGTCTCCGAGGTCACCTTCACGAAGTCGGCGCGCACGTCGAACGGCATCAGGTTGACGTTGATCTTGTGGGTGACCACTTCTTCCAGGTCCTTGAACTTGATGGCCGGCGCCCGGTTCAGCTTGCTCATGATCTCCAGGCGGTCGAACATCTTGCTGCTGCGCTCCCCGCGGTTGAACGGCCCCTGCCCGATGCGCTCCATGCCCCCGGTGAAGCGGTCCGACTTGCTGGCCAGGCCCATCTCCTCCCACAGCGTCAGGCCGGCGTTGGGGGTGTAGAGCAGCGCGTCCTTCTCCGAACGGTCGATGGTCATGTGGTACTCGCCGCACATGCAGGTATCGACGAACTCGATCTCGATCTCCTGCCCGATGTTCTCCAGGTAGCGGTAGCGCCAGGTCTCGAAGGGGAAGGTGGAGGTGGAGCCGCCGCCCTCCGCCATGGGCCGCTGGTAGAAGCCGCCCGAGGGGTGCGATTCGATCTGGTCCGGCGGGCCGTACATCACGTACATGCGGCCGCGGTCGGTGCGCCAGCCCGGCACCCCGGCGGCGAAGTGCTCGTTGGCATAGGCGATGCGCCGGTAGTGCTCTTCCTTGAACTCGTTCTCGATGGTGTCGGGAGTGGGGTCACGGCGCAGCCAGAACTGCTCGATGAACTGGTCCCGCTCCTCGTTGTTGGAGAGCTGCTTGAACGCCGCCAGCTCCTCCTCGCTGATGATCCAGCGCACGTCCTCGTCGATCCACTTCTTGTAGGTCTTCTCCAGTTCGCCCTTGAGCGCCTTCTGCTGCTCCTTCTTGACCTTCTCCGGGACCGGCCGCTTGAGGGGATCTACCTCCTGGGGCTGCCCTGGGGCCGGACTGGCCGGCTGGGCGGCCTCCTGGGCCAGGGCCACACCGGGAATCAGCAGGGACAAGAACACGGACCGGAGGATGGGAGACACCTTGGACAAGGCCAGCTCCTGGCAGAACTTGGGTCTCTAGATTGTAAGTTCTTGCCCCAGGCGAAGCAAGGCAGCCGGCCCCAAACTCCACCCCTATTTTCCTGGTTTTCGGCACAAAGAAAGGGCGATAACCCCTTTGCTTCTGTGCCGTCTAAAGGAAGGATTTGGGCGTTTGGGCCCGTATAATCGTAGAAGGCTGAATCGGTTCCACCGACACTGCAGACGCCAGGGTGCCCGGAACTTCCTCCGGGGCTCCTGCGTATCCATAGGCTATGGGGCCAGCGTGCGTCTGCGCGGCCGAAAGAGGCGACACGTTTCATGAAGAAGTGGAAAAAGATCGCGATCATCGTCGGGGTGGTGCTGGTAGCGGCGGCCACCGTCGGCTTCGTCATCGTCCGTCGCAACAAGGACATCGTAACGGTGCAGACCGGCCGGGTCGGCAAGCAGGACCTGGCCAGCATCGTCACCGCTTCGGGCGAGATCAAGCCCAAGACCTACGTCAACATCGGCGCCAACGCCTTCGGCAAGATCGTCAAGCTGTACGTGCGTGAGGGCGACAAGGTAAGGGCCGGGCAAATGCTGGCGCAACTGGAGAACGTCCAGTCCGCCGCCGACGTGGCCGCCATGCGCTCTGCCCTGGAGGCTTCGCGCACCGACGCCGTCGCCGCCTCCGCCGCGCTCAACCGCGCCAAGACGGAACTGGAGCGCACCCACCTCGACTACCAGCGCGCCGAGGGCCTGTACAAGCAGGGGCTCATCCCCAAGTCGCAGTACGACACCGCCAAGAGCGGCTTCGAGGGTGCGGAAGCTGCCCTCGCCCAGGCCAAGGCGCAGACCGAATCGGCCGCCGGCCGCGTCGGCCAGGCCCGCGCCACCCTCACCCGGGCGTCCGACGTGCTGGGCAAGACCAGCTACGTCGCTCCCTTCGACGGCATCATCACCAACCTGCCGGTGCGCGAGGGCGAGACCGTGGTCATCGGCATCCAGAACTCGCCGGGCAGCACCCTGATGACGCTGGCGGACATGTCCATCATCACCGCGGAGGTGAAGGTGGACGAGACCGACATCGTCAACGTGAAGCTCGACCAGCCCGCCGAGATCACCATCGACGCCATTCCCGGCAAGACCTTCAAGGGCCGGGTCACCGAGATCGGCAACAACGCCGTCATCCGCTCCACCGGCCTGGCCACCTCGCAGACCCTGGCCGGCAGCCAGGAAGCCAAGGACTTCAAGGTGGTGGTCACGCTCGACGAGCCGCCGCAGAACCTGCGTCCCGGCCTGAGCACCACCGCCAAGATCACCACCGCCACCAAGAGCGAAGTGCTGGCCATTCCCATCCAGGCGCTCACCATCCGCCAAAAGTCGGACCTGGAGGAGAAGAAGAAGGACAAGGACAACGTGCAGGCCGCCGCCCCCGCCAAGTCCGCCGACAAGAAGAAGGAAGAGCTGCAGGGCGTCTTCGTGGTGCGCGATAAGAAGGCGGTGTTCGTACCGGTGGAGACCGGCATCACCGGCGTGACCGACATCGAGGTCCTTAGCGGGCTGAAGGAGGGCGACGAGATCGTCACCGGCAGCTACAAGGTCCTGCGCACCCTCAAGCACCAGGCCGGGGTGAAGGTGGATAACGAGGTCAAGCCGCGGGAAGAGGAATCGTAGCGGTTGCCCCGCCCTTGTCGCGCCGCCTTTGCGCGACAGGGTGGCAACGGAACCTCGTCATTGGGATAACCGTATCGTGAACCAGGAGAACAAAATGGCGACGGAAGTCATGAACATGAGCGCGGTGGCCCCTTCCGCCCCGCTCGACGGCTGCATGATCTGCACCGAGGACCTGTGGAAGACCTACGACATGGGCTCGGAGCAGCAAGTGCATGCCCTGCAGGGCGTTAACCTGCGCATCGAGAAGGGCGAGTACGTCGCCATCATGGGCCCCTCGGGCTCGGGCAAGTCCACCCTGATGAACCTGATCGGCTGCCTGGATTCTCCCAGCAAG
>CAYTPH010000056.1:916-11535 GCA_964439635.1 uncultured Terriglobales bacterium | reverse complement strand
GAAGGCCGGGGAGAAGGGCTACACCATCGGGCGCATCGTGAAGGGCGAGCGGCGGGTCACGTACGCGTAGAAAGACATCTCCCCACAAAGGCACAGAGAAAACCTTGAAGAGAACTTAGCCCGCGCACCCTCGCGCGGGCTTTTTATTTCCGCCCCGTGGAGCCGAAGCCGCCGGCCTGGCGCTTGGATTCGGCAAGTTCCTCTACCACTTCGACCGGTGTGGTCAGCACGGGATAAGGGATGAGATTAGCGACCTTGTCACCGTGGTGGATCTCGGCCGGGGTGTCACCCAGGTTCTCCATCAGCACCTTGATCTCGCCGCGGTAGCCGGCGTCGATGACACCGGCGGTGACGGTCAGGCGCCGCGCCGCCATCGAGGAGCGGTCGCGCAGCAAAGCCCCCATGGGTTCGCCCGACGCAGAGGTCAGCTCGATGGAGATGCCGCTCAGGACCACGGCGTGGCCTTTTGCCGGGATCGTGATCGGATCAGCGGCGTAAAGGTCATAGCCCAAGTCCTCGCCCGGATGGGCGATGGTGGGAGCCTTAGCGGTCGAGCGAAGCAGTTTGACTCTGAGCATGTCTTACTTCTTCATTCTTCCTTCTGCGATCTTCGATCTCGCCACCACGCGCCGCCCGACGATGTCGTAGTTCCCTTCCAGCACGATGGCGATGGCTTCGCTGTACGCGATGTGTTCCTGCTCCAGGATGCGGTCGGCCAGCGTGTGCTCGTCGTCGGAATCCAGCACCGGCACGGTCCGCTGCACGATGATGGCGCCGTGGTCCAGGTGCTCGTCCACGAAGTGCACGGTGCAGCCGGAGACCTTCACGCCGTAGTCGAAGGCCTGCTTCTGCGCCTCCAGACCGGGGAAGGCGGGCAGCAGCGCCGGGTGGATGTTGAGGATGCGGTTGGGGAACTGCTGGATGAACCACGGCGACAGCAGCCGCATGTAGCCGGCCAGGCAGACCAGGTCCACCTGCTTCTCCTGGAGCACGGCGGCGACCTCGCGGTCGTGGTCCTCGCGCTCGCGTCCCTTCGATGGGATGACGCGGGCGTCCAGGCCGCGCCGGCGGGCGGTCTCGATGCCGGGCGCATCGGCGCGGTTGGAGACGACCACGGCGATCTCCGCCTTCAGCCGCCCGGCCGCGATGTTATCGGCGATGGCGACGAAGTTCGAGCCCCGTCCCGACAGCAGGATCCCCAGCTTCTTCATGGTGGTTCGAGCGGACGATTATCCCACGCCGGGCGAGGAAAGCCGCTGATTGACTTCGCCCATCACCCGCCCTACTATCGCGGGACTCTTGCCATGGTCGGCCAGACCGTCGCTCACTACCGCATCCTGAACCGGCTCGGCGCCGGCGGCATGGGTGTGGTCTATGAGGCGGAGGACACCAAGCTGGGCCGGCGCGTCGCCCTCAAGTTCCTGCCCAAGGAGATGGAGGACCAGCCGGCGGCACTCGACCGCTTCCAGCGCGAGGCGCGCGCCGCCTCCGCGCTCAATCACCCGAACATCTGTACCGTGCACGCCATCGAGGAGCACCAGGGCCAGCACTTCATAGTGATGGAGCTGATGGACGGCCTGCCGCTCGACCGGCAGATCGGCGGCAAGCCGTTGCCCAACGACCAGCTGCTCGACCTCGCCATCCAGGTGGCCGACGCGCTCGACGCCGCGCACGCCGCCGGCATCGTCCACCGCGACATCAAGTCGGCGAACATCTGCGTGACCAGGCGCGGTCAGGCCAAGGTGCTGGATTTCGGGCTGGCCAAGGTGCGCAAGGCGGCGGGCGCGGTGATGACCACCGCCGGCGTGACCATGGACATGGTGACCACGCCGGGAGCAGCCATCGGCACCGTCGCCTACATGTCGCCGGAGCAGGCGCGGGGCGAGGAAGTGGACGCGCGCTCCGACCTGTTCAGCTTCGGCGCCATGCTGTACGAGATGGCCACCGGCAAGCTGCCCTTTCCCGGGGCGGCCTCGGGGGTGATCTTCGACGGCATCCTGAACCGCGAGCCGGTGGCGCCTTCGCGGCTGAACCCGGCGGTCTCGGCGGAGCTGGAGCGCATCATCGTAAAGGCGCTGGAGAAGGACCGCGAGCTGCGCTACCAGACGGCGGCCGAGCTGCGCACCGACCTGAAGAGGTTGCGGCGCGATTCGGAGAGCGGGCGCATCTCCGGGCGGACTGGGCCGCCGCTACCGCCACGTTCGCGGGCAACGGCGTTGGCGGTCGTGGGGTTGCTGGCGGTGGTGATGGTGGCGGTTGTGGCGTGGCGCGCCCGGCGTCCGGCCGCACCGGGCCGTGCGGAATTCATCCAGCTCACCGACTTCACTGATGCCGCCACCAATCCAGCCCTCTCGCCGGACGGCCGGATGGTGACTTTCGTTCGCGGCCTTGGCCTGTTCGGCCATTCAGCGAATGCGGGCCAGATCTACGTCAAGCTGCTGCCGGACGGCCAGCCCGCACAGCTCACCCGCGACGGCGCCGGCAAGGCGACGCCGACATTCTCCCCTGACGGCTCCCGGATCGCGTACACCAGCGTGGGTACCCACTTCGAATGGGACACTTGGGTGGTGCCGGTGGTCGGGGGCGAGCCGCAAGCCATGCTGCCCAACGCCTCCGGCCTCACCTGGGCCGGGCGCGACAAGGTGATGTTCTCGGAGATCGACCGCGGCATCCACATGCGGCTAGTCACCGCGCAGGAGAGCCGGATGTCGTCCCGCAACGTCTACGATCCGCCGACGGAGCTGGGGATGGCGCACCGTTCCGCGCTTTCGCCCGACGGCAAGTGGGTGCTGCTGGCCGAGATGGATGGGACCGGCTGGCTGCCCTGCCGCCTGGTCCCGTTGGATGGATCGTCCCTTGGAAGGCAGGTGGGTCCGGTGCCCTCCGGGTGCACCTACGCGTCCTGGGCTCCAGACGGCCGCTGGATGTACTTCAGCGCCATGGTGGGCGGCACTTTTCACTTGTGGCGGCAGCGTTTCCCGGACGGTATTCCCCAGCAGCTCACCTTCGGGCCGACGGAGGAAGAGGGCGTCGCCGTCGCTCCCGACGGCAGGTCGCTGATCACCTCGGCGGGGACGCGCTCCAGCGCCATCTGGCTCTACGACTCGGGCGCGGCGCAGCAGTTGACGACCGAGGGATACGCCTACCTGGGTTCGATCGCACCCGACGGCAAGTCCTTCTATTACATGGTGCGCACCGGCACCGATCCCCACGCTTATATCAGCGGAGAACTCTGGCGGGCGGAGTTGGGCAGCGAGCGGCGGGAGCGCGTGCTTCCCGGATTCTCCATCCGCCAGTACCAAGTCTCGCGCGATGGCTCGCGGGTGGTGTTCACGGGGACGGATGGCTCGGGTCCTGCGGGCGTCTGGCTGGCCGGCCTCGACCGCCGCTCGCCCCCGCGGCGGCTCACCTCCGGCGACGAGTACCGCGCCTTCTTCGGCGAGCCCGGGACCATCGTCTTCCTGTCCAGGCAGGGCGGCCAGTCGTACATCTTCCGCATGAATGAGGACGGCTCCGGGACGGCCAGAGTATCCGAGGACCCGGTGGTCTTCCTGGCCAACGTCTCTCCTGACGGCCGCTGGGCCATCGCTTACGCCACGACTACGCTGGTCGAGGGCATCACCCGAGCGTACCCGGTCGCCGGCGGGCCGCCCGTGGCCCTGTGCAGCGCTTGCGTAGCCGGCACGGGGCCGGCGCGCCTGCAGGCCCCGGTGGTTACCTGGTCGGCCGACCAGAAGTACGTGCTGTTCGCCGCGCGGTTCTTCCTTGGCATGGGCTCTCGCCGCACCTACGTCATCCCCCTGAAGCCCGGTGAAGCCCTGCCTCGCCTGAGGTCGTCTTTGACCTCGCCCGAGCAGTTAGCGGCCCTCCCAGGGGCGGTGGTGATCGAGCAGGCCGAGGTCTTCCCCGGTTCCACGCCCAAGCGCTATGCCTACAGCAACATGAGCACCCAGCGGAACCTCTACCGCATCATCCTGCCCGACTGAGTTTCGCCGGCCTCGCCTATAATCGAACGCATATGGCGAATCTCCCGCCGGTAGCCGAACAACTGGAGTACCTCCGCAAGGGCGCCGCCGAGATCATCCGCGAGTCCGAGCTGAAGGAGAAGCTCGAGCAGTCGTTCAAGTCCGGCAAGCCGCTGCGGGTGAAGGCCGGCTTCGACCCCACCGCCCCCGACCTCCACCTCGGCCACACCGTCCTCATCCGCAAGCTGAAGCACTTCCAGGACCTGGGACACACGGTCATCTTCCTGATCGGCGACGGCACCGGGCTGATCGGCGATCCCACGGGGCGCAACACCACGCGCCCGCCGCTGTCGCGCGAGGAGATCGAGGCCAACGCCGAGACCTACAAAGCGCAGGTGTTCAAGATCCTCGACGAGAAGAAGACCGAGATCCGCTTCAACAGCGAGTGGCTGCACCAGCTGGGCTTCGAGGGCCTGATCCGCCTGGCTGCCAAGTACACGGTCTCGCAGCTGCTGGAGCGCGAGGACTTCCACAAGCGCTTCCAGGAGGAGAAGCCCATCTCCATCCACGAGCTGCTCTACCCGCTGGCACAGGGCTACGACTCGGTGGCGCTGAACGCCGACGTGGAGCTGGGCGGCACCGACCAGAAGTTCAACCTCCTGGTGGGGCGCGAGCTGCAGCGCGCCTACGGGCAGCCGTCGCAGGTGGTGCTGACCACGCCGCTGCTGGAGGGCACGGACGGCGTGCAGAAGATGTCAAAGTCTTATGGGAATTACGTCGGCATCACGGAAGCGCCGCAGGAGATGTTCGGCAAGCTGATGTCCATCTCCGACGAGCTGATGTGGCGCTACTGGGAGCTGCTGACCGATACCTCCATGCAGGGCATCGCCGCCATGCAGCAGCAGGTCGCGGGCGGCAAGATGCACCCCATGAACACCAAGAAGGCGCTGGCCACCAAGATCGTCGCCGACTTCCACGGCGAGGCGGCGGCGCGCGCGGCGGGAGAGCACTGGGAGCGCATCTTCCAGAAGAAAGAAGTCCCGGAAACGGTCGAGACCGTGCAGGTCAGCTACGCGGACATCGCGGCGAAATCCGGCGACGGCACGGCGGTGAAGCTGGACAAGCTATTGGCGAAGGCCGGGCTGGCGGATTCAGTCTCCGACGGTCTGCGCAAGCTCAGGAGCAAAGCAGTGAAGATCGAGGGCAACGTGGTCACCGACCCGATCCTTCCCGTGAAGGTCCCCACGGAACTGACGCTGCGCGTGGGGCGGCTGCTGAAGAAGGTAGCGATTTCTTGATTGTGTGGGCCCGGGTCTGTGACCCGGGCCGTGCGCGCGACGCGCGCATAAACGGACCTGCGGTCCGCCGCCGCGGGTCGACGACCCGCGGCCACACCATCACTTCCTCCGTGTCCTCCGTGTTGAGCTCTTCTTAGTTTTGCGCCGGAACGGGGTCCAACGGTGCTCCTCCATGCGGACCCGCAGACCGCTGAAGGTCACGCCCTCGGCCTCCAGGCGGAAGCGCTGCTCCATGCCGTGCTCGCCGGGCAGCAGGACCCTCCCTCCGGCGCCGACCACGCGCTGCCAGGGTAGTCCTTTCGACGAGTGCAGCGCCCACACCACCTGGCGCGCCGCGCCGGGGTATCCGGCGATGTAGGCGACGTCGCCGTAGGTGGCTACCTTGCCGCGGGGGATGCGGCGCACCACCTCCAGGATCTTCTTGAACATGCCGCTCGGGGGCATGGCGCCAGAATACCCTCTTCGCGGGCGGCCGCGCATGCGTTACCCTGCCCTGACCGCATGAGCCACAAGCTGAAGGCCACGGCCATCTACCACCCGGCCGCCTACCAGTTCCGCCAGCGGAACCCGTTCGACCTGCCGGGGGTGGCGCTCACCCACCGCAACTTCGTCCCCGACGAGCGCGACGCCGTGCTCCTCTTCGGCGGCGACGGCACCGTCCACATGTACCTGCAGCAGGTGGCCGCCGTGGGGGCCCCGCTGCTGGTGGTCCCCACCGGCTCCGGCAACGACTTCGCCCGCGCCCTCGGCTTGCGGACGGTCGCTGACGCGCTCGCCGCCTGGAAGCGGTTCTGCGTGGGCGGGCACAACGTGCGCAGCATCGACCTGGGCGTGATCACCAACCTTTCCGGCTCGCCCTCCAGCGGGAAACAGCAGAAGCCGCCGAGCAAGCACCCCGGCCTGCCCGACGGGCAGACCTACTTCTGCTGCGTCGGCGGCGCCGGGCTGGACGCGGAAGCCAACCGCCGCGGCAACGCCATGAGACCGTGGCTGCGCGGCCACGGCGGGTACACGCTCGCCGCGCTGCAGGCGGTCTTTGCTTTCCCGCCGACGCGCATCAGCGTGGACGGCCCGCGCCCGCTCTCCGAGCCCGCGCTGTTCGTCGCCTTCGCCAACGCGCCCGCCTACGGCGGCGGCATGCGCATCGCCCCGGCCGCGCGCCTGGACGACGGCCTGCTGGACATCTGCTACGTCCGCAAGACCGGCAAGCTCCGCCTGCTGCGCTTCTTCCCCACCGTGTTCTCGGGGAACCACGTCACCATGAAGGAAGTGGAGTACTTCCCCGCCGAGCGACTGCGGGTGGAGGCCGAACGGCCGCTGGAGGTCTACGCCGACGGCGAGTATGTCTGCCGGACGCCGGTCGAGGTCAGCGTCGCCCGCGGGGCGCTGCGGGTCATCGTGCCCTAGGCGCGGCGCCGGAAGCCACCGGCGCTGATGTGCACCTGTGGAGGACCAAGACGCCGCAGCAGGCTCTCCAGCAGGTCGATGTCGGGGGGCTTGGGCAGCACCTCCTCGGCGCCGAGTTCACGCGCCTGCGCCAGCTTCTCCTCGTCGCTGGAGCCGCTGAGCACTACCACCGGCACCAGGCTGCATTTGGTCGAGGACTTCAGCCGGCGCAACACCTCCAGGCCGCTGCCGCCGGGCATGCCCAGGTCGAGCACCACCGCCGCGAACTGGAAGCGCATGCCCATCATGATGGCCTGCATGGCGTCGTAGGCGACGGACACGCGGAAGCCGCGCTTGCCCAGCTGGGTGGCCAGCATGTGGGTCAGCACCCGGTCATCATCGGCCACAAGGATGTTCATGCTGCCTCCTGTTCGCACAGCTGCCGCAGCCGCGCCTGGACGGAATCCAACTCGACTCGCAGACACTCCAGCGCCCGGGCCGCCCCTTCCATGCGGCCGTCCGCGCCCATCCGTTCCAGCTGCAGCGCCGCTCCGGCCAGGCGCTGGGCGCCGAAGTTCAGAGCGGAGCCTTTGAGGGCGTGCGCCGCCGCGCGCAGCTCGGCGGCGTCGGCGGCGGCCAGCGCGGCCTGCAAGCGGGCGAGCAGTTCCGGCGCCTGCCCGGCGAAGATGTCCACCATCTGCGCCACCAACTCGGGGTCGTCGCCGGTCTGGGCGCGCAACGCTGCCCTGTCCAGCACCTGCGGACGTCCCGCAAGCACCGAACGGAGGGCCTCGGCCAGTTCCGCCGAACGCACCGGCTTGGAGACGTACCCGTCCATGCCGGCGGCCAGACAGCGTTCCCGGTCGCCGCGCATGGCGTGTGCGGTCAGCGCCAGGATGGGGAGACGCGGGCGGCCGCCGGCCTCCTCGGCACGGCGGATCTCGGCGGTGGCGGCAAAGCCGTCCATCTCCGGCATCTGCACGTCCATGAGAACGGCGTCGAAGCTCTCGCGCTCGATGGCGGCCAGGGCCTCGCGCCCGTTGCCGGCGACGGCCACGCGGTGGCCCAGCCGCTCCAGCATGTGACGCGCCACCGCGCGGTTCACCGGATTGTCCTCGGCCAGCAGCAGACGCAGCCCTGCCATGCCGTCAGGCGGGGCCAAGGGCGGCTCGGCGGCGACGGCCGGGTGCCCGGCGGGCGCCGGACCGGAGAGACTGGACAGCAGTGCCTGGCGCAGCTCTTCGCGCCGCACCGGCTTCACCAGGAAGGCTGCCACTCCCAGTTGGCGGCAGCGCGCGGCGTCGCCCTGCTGACGGTCGGAGGTCAGCATCAGGATGGCAACCCGCGCCAGCTGGGGAGTGGTGCGGATCCGTTCCACCAGCTGGAAGCCGTCCAGCCCCTCCATGTGCCCGTCGGTGAGCAGGACTTCTACCGGCGCTCCCGCGCTGCACGCCCGGCCCATGACCTCCAAGGCCGCCTCGCCGCCGGAGGCGGCCTGCACCTGCGCACCCCAGGCGACGAGCGTGTCCCGTAGGATCTGCCGGTTGGTGGCGTTGTCGTCCACCACCAGGATGCGGCGGCCCTGCAGCTCGCCGCTCCGGGCCCGCGGCGCCTGCTCCTGGCGGACGACCTGCAGCGGCAGGAAGAAGTGGAAGGTGCTGCCCTGTCCCTCGGCGCTCTCCAGCCAGATCCGCCCTCCCATCAGCTCCAGCAGGTTGCTGGAGATGGTCAGGCCGAGCCCGGTGCCGCCAAAGCGGC
This sequence comes from uncultured Terriglobales bacterium, assembly GCA_964439635.1. Classification (GTDB taxonomy): domain Bacteria; phylum Acidobacteriota; class Terriglobia; order Terriglobales; family Acidobacteriaceae; genus CAYTPH01. The sequence continues at coordinate 3,128 of CAYTPH010000056.1, read as the reverse complement.
GGGTGGTGGCGCCATCGGCCTGGGTGAAAGCCTCGAAGATGGACTGTTGCTTGTCGGCGGGGATGCCCGGCCCGGTGTCGCGCACCGCCACGTGCAGGCGCACGCGGCCCTCCGTCTGCTCCTCCGCGCGCACCAGCACCGCCACCTCGCCGCAGTCAGTGAACTTGACCGCATTCCCCAGCAGGTTCACCAGCACCTGCCGCAGCCGGCCGGGATCGCCGATGACCGCCGCCGGCAGCTCGGGAGCGATGTCCAGGGCCAGCTCCAGCCCCTTGGCGTGCGCCGCCAGAGCCACGGTCTTCAGCGCTTCCTCGAAGGCGTCGCGCAGGTTGAAGCTGACGCTCTCGAAGTCCAGCCTGCGGGCCTCGATCTTGGAAAAATCCAGCACATCGTTGATGACCGTCAGCAGCGCGCTGGAGCATTGCTGAATGGTGCGCAGGCCCTCGCGCACCTCGGGCGAGGCGCCCGGGCCGTCGAGCAGCAGCTCGGCGGTACCCACGATGCCGTTGAGGGGGGTGCGGATCTCGTGGCTCATGTTGGCCAGGAACTCGCTCTTGGCGCGGGTGGCGCTCTCCGCCTGGTCGCGCGCCCGGGCCAACTCCGCGGTGCGCGCCGCCACCTCCTCCTCCAGTTGCTCGCTGTGGTAGGCCAGCTCGCAGTCGCGGCGCTCGATCTGCTCCAGCATCTCGTTGAACCCCCGGACCAGGGCGCCGATCTCGTCGCGGGGACCGCCGGCGGCGCGCAGCGCGTAGTTCTTCTCCCGGGTCACCCGCCGCGCGGTGGCCGCCAGCTCGCGGATGGGTCCGGAAATGATGCGCTGCAGCCGCATCGCCATCAAGAACGCCAGGATTAGCGAGAAGCACAGCACCACCCAGGCGATGGCCGCGAAGCGCAGCCGCGCGGCATGGAACGTTTGCAGGTCGGAGCGCATCCACAGCGTGCCCACGGCCTCCCCGCCCAGCATCACCTCCCGCACCACGATCATCCCGTCCTGCCGCAAGCGGACTCCCGGTGGGCCCAGGGGCGGGCGGGGACACTCCCCCGGCTCACCCGCGCGGACATACTGCGCCACCTTGGTGCCGTAGGGACGGAGGAGGCAGGCGTGGGCCACCTCGGGGTCGGTGGCCAGTGCTTGCAGGATCTCCTCTGCCGCCAGGGGATCGTCGAAGGCGAGCGCCGCGGTGGAATTCGCTGCCAGGACTCCGGCCACGGCCTGCAGGTGATTCTGTTGTTCGCGTTGCATCACCAGGCGGCCGTGGAGCGTGAACCCCACCCCCGCCAGCAGCAGCGCCAGGGCGCTGTTCAGCATGACGATGAGTAACAGCTTGCGGCGGATGGACATGCGCGCGAACCTCATGGCGCCTCTCCCGCCCGGCGGCGCACGCTGCGTGCCAGTTGCAGCAGCCGCGAACTGATCTTCAGGCCGTGGCTCTCCACCGTGTCCTGCGCCACGTCGAACTGCACCCGGCCGCCCTCCACCAGGAACCGCACCATGCCGCCGTCGCGCAGGAAGGTGGGCGCCTCGCCGGCGGTGAGCACGGCTCCGGTCAGACCGCGGAGCAGGTCGCGCGTGCGCGCACCCGCGGCCTCGCCGATGTACACCAGGTGACAGCCCTCGAGCCCTTCGACGTCGGACGCTTCGAAGCGGCGACGTACCTCGATGCTGCGGTCGCCCAGCTTGCGGCCGTGGAGCTGTGCCTCCAGGAGTTCCCCCAGACTGCCGCCGTACGCGCTGCAGACCACGAAGCGCGCGCCGGGGAACGCCTCCGGTGGCCACTCCACGAATTGCGCGAGTCGGAAGAGGAGGGCGGCGGCAGGTGCTAACGGCGGGCGCCCGTTCCGAAACGATAAACCGTCCCGTTGCGGGAAGCGGCTAGACCGGCCACAGCCGCGTCAGGTAGTCCGACAGGGTCAGGGCGATCAGGATCACCAGCCAGAAGAAGCCCCCGATGACGGCGATCTTGGTCAGCCGGGCGCTGTAGCGCACTTCCATGAAGAACAGGATCACCAGCAGCGCCTTCACCGCGGCAATGGCCAGCGCCACCACCGGGTTGAAGAACCCCAGGTTGATGTACGCCACCCACACGGTGATGCCGGTGAACACCAGCAGGGCGGCGAAGACCATGTAGAAGACGCGGCGCGGGATGATGTGTTCGCTCATGTACGCTCTCAGTAGTGCCGGCTGATCAGGTACAGCAGGGGAAAGAGGTAA
>CAYTPH010000056.1:0-906 GCA_964439635.1 uncultured Terriglobales bacterium | reverse complement strand
CCAGTACAGCCCGACGTTCTCCACCGGGGTGTGGTACTCCGCGGTGTAGCGGCCACGCCAGCTGGCGACGATGAGCCACAGCAACAGGCCGGCGCCGATCACCATGTGCAGGGCGTGCATCCCGGTCATGGCGAAGTAGAAGCTGAAGAACATTTGCACCTGGGCCGGGTCGGGGACGGTTTCGCCGTGGCCCGCCGTGGCCTGGTGGAACTGGAAGCCGGGGCCGGGGACGTGGTGGTGGGCGAACTTGTCGCTGTACTCCACCGCCTTGATGCCCAGGAAGATGCCGCCCAGCAGCAGGGTCAGCACCAGGAACAGCACCAGCAGATTGCGGCGGCCGATCTTGGCCGAGTGCACCGCCAGCACCATGGTCAGCGAGCTGGCGATGAGCACCGCCGTGTTGATGGCTCCCAGCTGGATGTCCAGCGACTGGCTGCCGGCGGCGAAGGCCGGGAAGTAGCGCAGCCGCGCCACCAGGTAGGCGGTGAACAGCCCGCCGAAGAACATTATCTCCGTGATCAGGAACAGCCACATGCCGAAGACGGCGGCGTCCTTCTGCTGCGCCATGTCGACGAAGTGGTGCTGCAGCGGGCTGTCCTGGTGCACCACCGTGGTCGTGGCGTCGCTAGGCGACATACTCGACCTCCGGCTGGTGCTCGAAGTCGTAGGCTTCCCAGGTGACCGTGGGCGTGGTGTCGAAATTGTGGGTGGGCGGCGGTGAGGTGGTCTTCCACTCCAGGCCGGTGCTGGCCCAGGGATTGTCCCCGGCCACCGCCCCGTAGCGCAGCGACCACACGAAGTACACCATGGGCAGCAGGTAGCCGACCGCCAGGATCGACGCCCCGGCGGTGGACATCACGTTCAGCACCTGGTACTCGTCCACGTAGGCGTGGTAGCGCCGCGGCA
>CAYTPH010000055.1:0-11899 GCA_964439635.1 uncultured Terriglobales bacterium | reverse complement strand
GCAAGGCCAGAAGCTCCAGCCAGATCGCCGCCGAACGGGTGACCAGCTGCACTGCGGAGGCGTCCATCAGGGAGGCGGGATCGGCGCCGGAATCGGCGTACAACAAAGCGGCCACCTTGTCCTTGACCACCAGTGGCAGCACCCAGGCGTTGCCATCGTGCGGATTGCCGGCGCGGCCGACGAAGGCGGAGTCGAACTCCGCCGCCGCTGCCGCTGCGGGAGTGCGGTCGTTGTAGGCGCGTCCGGCGAGGCCCTGCCCCAGGTCCAGCGTCATGCCTTTGACGGCGTTTTCTTCGCGGAAGCCCCGCGATTGCCAGCCGCTGGCGGCGCCGGCGCGGACCACGAACAGGGCGGAGCGTCCGCAGAACCGCCCCACGCCCTCGAGCAGCGCGCGCAGCACGTCAGCCTGGGCGGTGGCATCGTGGATAGAAGCGATGGCGGCGTCCAGCTGGCCGGCGGGACTCTCCGACTTGATCTCCGGCGGCTTGGCAGCACTGGCGAGGACCGGCTTCAGGTCCTCCAGGACCCGCTGCGCGACCGCGGAACGAAGCTCGGGCAGGCGGGCGTCCAGCGCCTCGGCGACAGCGCGCTCCACGATCTTCTGAACGTCGTTGGAATCGGCCACGGTAAGAAGCGCCGCGCTCGTGAAGCCAGAGGCGCGGCCCTGTGCGGCGATTATATGAGCTTTGTCGGGAGTGTCAACGCAGGAAACATTCGGGGAGTGCCGCGCCGGATGCGGCTTTCACTCGACGATGATGACCGCTTTCATGTCGTCGTGCCCCTTGCCGCACAGGATGCTGCACACCACCCGATACTCGCCCCGGCGCTCGGCGGTGAAGACCACCACGGCCGGCCGCCCGGGCTGCACCGGCTCGCGGATGTTCTTGTCGGGGACATGGAAGCCGTGCTGCACGTCGGCGGTGGAGACCTTCAGGCGCACGCGCTGCCCCTTCTTTACCCGGATCTCCGCCGGCTCGATGGCGAACTTGCGCATCACGACCGGGATGGTAAGGTCGGGCTCCGAGTTACATCCGGCGGTTAACAGCAGTGTTAACAGCAGAATAAGGACAACAATGAAATGAATGGATGAAGTCGTCCGGAGGCTCATGTGTAACAAAGTAGTGGCGATTGCGTCTAAAGGATAACAGGCCATCGCACAATCTGGGGACCGGTCCCGCTGCCTGAGCGGGAGCGGGGAAGACCCTGTACAATAGCAGATTCACCAGGCGAAATAGTTGCATCCAGACAACATGGCGCTCATCCAATCCAAATTGAACGATGCCAGCAGCGAGCTGGCGTTGGTGGAAGCCGCCAGGGGCGGAGACGTCAACGCTTTCGAGCAGCTGGTGAAGCGGTACGACCGGAACGTGTTCCGGATCGCGCAGCACATCACGCAGAACCGCGAGGACGCCGAGGACGTAGTCCAGGACGCCTTCCTCAAGGCCTACACCAACCTGGAAAACTTCCAGGGCCAGTCGAAGTTCTACACCTGGCTGGTGCGCATCGCGGTGAATGAGTCGCTGATGCGGCTGCGCAAACGGCGCACCGACCGTACGGTTTCGCTGGACGAGGATATCGAGACGGAAGAGGACACCATGCCGCGCGAGGTCGCGGACTGGTCGCCCAATCCCGAACAGCTCTATACGCAGGGCGAGCTGAAGGACATCCTGTCCCGGACCATCAATGGGCTGCCGCCCAGTTTCCGCACCGTGTTCGTGTTGCGGGACGTGGAAGGCCTGTCCACGGAAGAGGCCGCCGAGGCGCTGGAGCTGAGCGTCCCTGCGGTAAAATCCAGGCTGCTGCGGGCCCGGTTGCAGCTGCGCGAGCGGCTGAACAAGTTCTTCAAGAAACCCAAGGGCGGAGACGGCACGAAGTAATGACGTGCAAAGAGTTCCTGAAAGAATTAACCGACTACCTCGACGGCGTGATCGATAGCGACACACGCGCCGAGCTCGAGGATCACCTGGCCTGGTGCCACAACTGTTTCGTCGTCTGCGACACCACCAAGAAGACCATCGAGATCTACCGGGACTCGAAGATGTACGAGCTGCCCGACGACCTCCGCTCCCGCCTCGAGACCGCCATCGTTTCCAAGTGCCAATCGAAGAAGAAAGCTCCTAGCTCTTAGCCGCGAGCCGCTAGCTGAGTGCGTCCCTGCCCGCGGCGGGCACAATACGTTTGCTCGGCAGGTAGTCTGGGGGCGGGCCCACAAGCTAGAAGCTAGCAGCTAGTGGCTGGAAGCCGCCTTCTGCGGCTTGGCGAAGAGGATCTCCGCCATGAGCAGCAGCGCCCCCACCACAATGGCGCTGTCGGCCACGTTGAACGCCGGCCAGTGATACGTGCCCACGTAGAAATCCAGGAAGTCCACTACGTGCCCCGCCACCAGGCGGTCCCATAGGTTCCCCAGGGCACCGCCCAGGATCAGCGCCAGCCCGAAGCCGGTGGTGCTCATCACGTGACTGTTCTTCCACAGCAGCGCCGAGACCACCACCAGCGCTACCAGCGACGACATCACCAGCACCGCCAGCTTCCACTCCGAGGGCGAATCCGCGAACAACCCGAAGGCCGCGCCCTTGTTCTGCACATGGGTGAGGCGGAAAAAGCCCGGCACGATGTTCACCACGTCGTGCAGGCCGATGCGCGACTCCACCAGGTACTTGGTCAGGCGGTCGGCGACCAGCACGATCAGCGCGATCAGGAAGTGGAACCGGCGCATGGCAGCCATGGCTAGCGGGAGGACTCGATCTCCTTCAGCGCGGCGCTGCAGCGCTCGCAGACGGTCGGGTAAGCCGCGTCCTGGCCGACGAAGGTGGAGTAGTTCCAGCAGCGCTCGCACTTTGTCCCGGGGGCCTTGGCCACCGCCACCTGCAGGCTGCCGGCGCCGTTGCCGCCCGAAGCCTTTTCCACCGTCACCCGGGAGACGATGAACAGGTAGCGCAACTCGGAGGCGTGGCGCTCCAGCACCGCATGCAGCGGTTCGGGCGCGCTCAGCGTGACCTGCGCCTCCAGGGAGCCACCGATCAGCTTGCTGTTGCGCGCCTCCTCTAAGGCCTTCAGGACTTCGTCCCGCACCCCCAGCAGCGACGCGTAGTCCGCCACCAGGGCCTCGAGGCCCTCGCCGGCGGCCGCCTTGCCGGTGATCTCCTCGGGCTTGAAGAACTGCGAGAGATGGACGCTCTCCGGCCTCCCCGCCACCGCCGGCAGGTATTGCCAGACTTCGTCGGCGGTGAAGCACATGATGGGCGCCACCATGCGCACCAGGGCCTCGCCGATGCGCCAGATGGCGGTCTGGGCGGAGCGCCGGGCACGGTTGCCAGGAGCGAAGGTGTACAGCCGGTCCTTGAGCACGTCGAAGTAGACGGCGCTCAGGTCGGTGATGAAGAAGTTCACCAGCCGCTGGTAGATCTTGTGGAACGCGAACTCGTCGTACCAGCGCTGCACCTCCGCCGCCATCTCGGCGGTACGCAGGAGCATGAACTGGTCGATGCCTTCCATCCTGTCGAAGGGCACGGCATGCTTCGCCGGGTCGAAGCCCTCCAGGTTACCGAGGACGTAGCGGAAGGTGTTGCGGATCTTGCGGTAGATCTCCGCGATGCGCTGCATCTGCTCTTCCGAGTTGCGCACATCCTCGCGAAAGTCCACTGAGGCCACCCACAGGCGGACGATCTCGCCGCCCAGGCGGTTGGCGATCTCCTGCGGGTCCACCACGTTCCCCAGGGACTTCGACATGGCGCGGCCCTGCGGATCCAGCACCCAGCCGTGCGTGGCCACGGCCTGGAACGGCGGGCGGTACTTGACCCCCAGGCCACACAACAGCGACGACTGGAACCAACCGCGGTATTGGTCGGCGCCTTCCAGGTAGAGCTCGGCGGGCCAGGGAAGCCCTTCCTCATGGCCGAGGACGGCGACATGGCTCGAACCGGATTCGAACCACACATCCAGGATGTCCATCTCCTTGCGGAACTGCGTCCCGCCGCACTTCGGGCACTTGGCCCCTGCCGGGAGGATGGAAGCGGGCTCGCGCGTGTACCAGGCGTCGGCGCCCTCGGCGGCGATCAGCTTGGCCACCGCCGCGTTCACCTCTTTCGAATCCAGCAACTGATTGCACGGTTCGCAGAAGAACACCGCGATGGGCACGCCCCACGCCCGTTGCCGTGAGATGCACCAGTCCGGCCGCGTGGCCAGCATGTTGGAAAGCCGCGACAAGCCCCAGTCGGGGTCCCACTTCACGTCCTGGATCTGCCGCAAGGCGCGCTCGCGGAGGGTGCGTCCGCCCTCGGCCTCCGGCCCGTAGGGCTTGTCCATGGCGATGAACCACTGCTCGGTGGCGCGGAATATCACCGGGTTGTGGCAGCGCCAGCAATGCGGGTAGGCGTGCTCAATCTTCTCCGAGTGCAGCAGGACGCCGCGGCTCTTCAGCAGCTCGACGATGGGTTCATTGGCCTGGAAGACGGTCTTGCCCTGGTATTCCGGAAGACCCGTGACCAGCCGACCCGAGGCGTCCACGTTGCAGCTCTGGTCCAGCTTGTACTTCACCCCGGAGTAGAAATCGTCCGCGCCATGCGAGGGGGCGGTGTGGACCGCTCCCGTGCCCTGCTCGGTGGTGACGTAGTCGGCGAGGATGCCCAGGATCTTGCGGTCGAGGAACGGGTGCGCAAAAGTGGCGTGCTCCAGCTTCCTCCCCGGCAGCCGTGCCAGCGTCTTCGCGGCGACCAGCCCGCACTTCTCCCGGGTCACAGTGGCCAGCGCGTCGGCGACCAGGTACACCTCGCCGGCGGACTCCAAGGCAACGTACTCCAGCTCGGGATGGAAGGCCACGGCCATGGAGGCCGGCAGCGTCCACGGCGTCGTGGTCCAGATGATGGTGCTGACCTTCCTGCCCGCGAGTGCCGGATCCAGGGCGGCGGGGTCGCTGGTGAGCGCATACTTCACCCACACGCTGGGGCTGGTGTGCGGCTCGTACTCGACCTCGGCCTCGGCCAGCGCGGTCTTGTCGTAGATGCACCAATAGACCGGCCGCAATCCCTTGTAGACCAGACCGCTCTCCAGGAAGTCGAAGAAGTTGCGCAGGGTCCAGCCCTCGTATTCCGCCGACATGGTGAGGTAGGGCCGGTCGAAGCGGCCGAAGACGCCGATGCGCTGGAACTGCTGCTTGTGCAACTCCACGAACTTCTCGGCGTGGGCCCGGCATGCCCGCCGTACCTCGATGGCGGGCATGTGCTGCTTCTTCGCGCCCAGGGCCTCGTCCACCTTGATCTCGATGGGCAGGCCGTGGCAGTCCCAGCCGGGGACGTAGGGCGAATCGAAGCCGGCCATGGTCTTGGATTTCACCACCAGGTCCTTGACGATCTTGTTCAGCGCGGTGCCCAGGTGGATGGCGTCGTTGGCGTAGGGGGGCCCGTCATGGAGGACGGACAGGGGCGCGCCCTTCCGGACCTGGCGGATGCGGTCGTAGAGCCGCATCTCCTGCCAGCGGGCGAGCATCCGGGGCTCGTTCTGCGGCAGGTTGGCCTTCATCGGAAAGGCCGTCTTGGGCAGATTGACGGTGGTCTTCAGGTCACTCGGCGCAGCCATCGATTCTCCGGGTAATCCTCCATTATATCTGCCGGAGTGGCGGTAATCCTGCACCGGTTGCGGGGCACAGAAGCGGCGTACCGCCCTACTTCCAGGGCGCCGCCTAGAGCGTCTTCAGGAACCGTTTGGCCTCGGCCAGATGCGGGAAACGCCTCTCCTCCTCCCGGAAGGCGGGAGGATGGACGCAGCGGCGGCTGCCCCGCAGCCGCACCGGATGCCGCAGGTGCAGCATCTCGTGGAAGACCAGGTACTCCAGCGCGTACCGCGGCACTTCCTTACGGTCGAAGACCCGGCTGACGACGATGGCATTGTGCGCGGGGTCGTAGTGCCCCAGCAGGTTGCGGGACGGCTGCGAACTCCAGGTCATGACCGGGCGGCCGAGCAGCCCGTGGAAGAAGCGCCGGTTCAGGTCCTCGAAGACCTCGTCCAGATCGTAAAAGCGGCCTTGCGCTCCGGAGATCCGCTTGCGCCCGCGCACCCGCCGGATGAGATGAGTGCGGGCGCTCATGTCATGACCGGCCAGGTAGCGCCGGTAGCGGGCCGCCTGCCCCGGTTCGATCTCCTTGCGGTAGAGTTTCGCCAGCAGGATGTGCAGGATGGCCAGCAGCACCGTCTCCGGGGCGCCCTCCAGCAGGTCGGAGACGCGCACCAGCACCCGCCCCTCCCGCACCCGGATGGTGTTGTTCACGTTGGCGAAGCGGTAGAACTCCACCCCGAAGTCGGGCATCTGCGTCCGCGGGCAGAGCTCGCGGAAGGCCTGCTGGAACAGCTTGTGCAAACGCGGGGTCAACTGGCGCTAGAGTAGCACTTAGGGAGTCCGCTTCTTGCGCTCCGCCTTCTCCTCGGCGGATTCCTTGGCCAGGGCGTCCTGCAGGTCGCGGGCATTGTCCAGGCTGGCATTCACCGCCTCGACCGCGTTCTCCAGGACGAAGCGGTAGTCCTGGGCCTCCTTGGCGGTGGCGGGGTCGGAGGCAGCGCTCTCTTTCAGCCCGCGCAGCTTCGCCTGGAACTCGCTACCGGCGGCGATCACCTCCGGCAGGGATCTGGCGATGTCCCATTTCTTCTCGTAGTACATATTCACGTTGTCGTCGAGTTCGTCCACGATGGTGGTGAAGTCCTGCAGCAGGTCGTGGATGCGCTGGCCGCGCTCCTCGCCCATGGAGGGATCGGTGCGCAGCTGCTCGATGGCCAGCATGCGGGCGCGCGCGAACTTCACGATCAGCTTGATGCGCTTGACCGGTTCCTGGGCGACGTCGCGCATCTGGTCGGCTTCGGCCGCGGTCAGCGGATCGCGGCGCTGCCGGCCGGCAAAGGCGGCGGTAGCCGCCAGGCCGAACACAAGAATGAGGGCCACGGCTCGCGTCATGACTTTTTCTCCTCTGACTTGTCCTTGCCCCGTGGGGCGAACATCTGATTCAGGATCTGCATGCGGAGCTGCTCGATGCGGTTGATCGCCTCTTCCACCGGAGGGCGGTCCTCGAAGGCAAGCGAGCGGCGCACCTCGTCGAGCCGCCGCGCCGCCTTGCGCAGCGCGATCTCTGTCTTCTTCACTCGGCGGGAGCGCAACCCCGCCGCCGCTGCGCGCGCCTTCTCCGCCGCCTCCACCGCTTCCTTGATGGTTACGTGCCCCTGGGCCGGGGCACCCGCGGTGAACTGCTGGTTGGCGACTTCGATGAGCTTCTCGGTGAGCTCGGCGTAGAGCTCCGCTGCCTGGTCGCCGCGCGCCGCTTCGGCCTTGGCCTTGAGCTCCTCGACGGTGGGCTCGTCGGCCAGCGCCGGGCCGAAGCTCAGCGAGGCGAACACGAGTATGAGCAGCAGTCGCATCAGTTCTTCCTGCTCTTAGGGTCGATGGCGATCAGGCGGTGGCGCGCCTGCCACTCCTGGTCCGGGAACTTGCCCGCCGCCGCCGTCAGGAACTGCTTGTAGAACTCTACCGCTTGGGGAAAGGCTTTCAAGTGGTCATAGGCGGTCGCCCGCAGGAACAAGGTGCCGGGATTCTCGGGCAGGTACCGGGCGCGCGCATCAAGGGCCTGCAGCGCCAGCTGGTAGTCCTGGTTGCCGTTGGCGGCCACCGCCAGGTCGCCGTAGGCTTCGGCCAGATCAGGTTTCAGTTTCACCGCAGTCAACAGCTCCTGCTGGGCGGCAGGGAAGTCTCTCTGGTTCATGAGAGCGTTGCCGAAAGCGTGGCGAAGGAGCGCGTCGCCGGGCTCCTTCTGGGCCAGGATACGGTACCGCGATACAGCTTGAGAGTAATCCCCGGCTGCCACCTCCAGTGCGGCCAATTCCTTCAGGACATCGGCGTCCTCCGGCGCGATTTCAACAGCGGCCAGAAAGCTGCTCCTGGCCTCGTCGGAGCGGTTCTGGGCCCGCAGGACCCGCCCCAACTGGAGGTGCGCTGCGGCATTCCGTGGCGAGCGCTGTACGATCTTCCGCAACGCTGCTTCTGCTTCCCGCCAGTTGGCCTGGCGCATGGAGACGTTAGCCAGGCCGGCGAGCGCCTCGTCGGAAGCAGGATCCAGTCCGGCCGCCAGCGTGAACTCCGCCGCGGCTTCCGGATAGCGTTCCAGCCTTTCCAGCGCCATGGCGCTTCCCAGGTGGGCGTCCGCATCCTTCGGCCGCAGTCTGGCAAGCTCCTGATAGGCGACCAGGGCCTCTGCCGGGTTTTTCTCGCTGAGGACGGCACCGAGCGAGAGCCACGCTCGCGCCTTGCCCTCATCCACATCGGCGGATGGCTTCAACTGGGTCGCTGCGCGAAGGTGCTTTTCCGCTTCGGGCGAACCCGCCTGCGCCAGCAGGATCCCAAGGTTCAAGTTCGCCTCAAAGAGATCGGGCTGGGCGGCAAGGGCCTTCCGGTAGGCCTCGATGGCCTGCGGTTTACGGTCCGTGGCGCCGTACACCACTCCCAGGTGGAACCACGCGCGGAACTCTTTGGGATCGGTCGCGGTCACGGGCAGCAGCAGTCGCTCGGCAGCCGAGTAGTCTTGCTTGTCGAGCGCAGCTTCTGCCTCCCGGAGGGCGCGCTGAGCGGGCGTTTCCGCAGCCACGCGTGCCTTGCGCGGTTTCTTGGGCGCGGTTTGGGCCAACGCCGCGGGCGGCATGGCCAAGGCGGCCAGGATGACCAGCGCGAGGATCCTATTTGCGCCCATTGGAGCGAGAGCTGCCGTTGCCATTTAGGATGCGGGAAAGCCACTTACCGGTGTACGACTTGGCCGACTTGGCCACCGCTTCCGGCGGTCCCACGGCCACCACCTGTCCGCCGCGCTCCCCGCCTTCCGGTCCCAGATCGATGACCCAGTCCGCCGTCTTGATGACGTCGAGATTATGCTCGATGACCAGCACCGAGCCGCCCGAATCGATCAACTTTCGGAACGCCGCCAGCAGCTTGCTGACGTCGTCGAAGTGCAGCCCGGTGGTCGGCTCGTCGAAGATGTAGAGCACGCGGCGGCGGCCCTTGGCGTTCTTCCCGTCCTTCTGCCGGGCTCCACCGGACTCCGGCTCGCAGAAGCGGCTGGAATCGCGCTTCGGCTGCAGGTGGGCTGCCAGCTTCTTGCGCTGCGCCTCGCCGCCGGAAAGCGTGGTCGCCGACTGGCCCAGCCGGAGGTAGCCCAACCCGACCTCTTCCAGCACGCGGAGCTTGTCGGTGATCTTGGGGACGCTGGCGAAGAACTGCAGCGCCTCCTTCACCGTCAGGTTCAGTACTTCATGAATGTTCTTGCCGCGGTACCGGACCTCGAGGATGCCGGGCTTGTAGCGTGTGCCCTTGCACTCCTCGCAGATCAGCTCCACGTCGGCCAGAAACTGCATCTCGACCACGACGGTACCGTCGCCCTGGCAGGTCTCGCAGCGGCCGCCGGGGATGTTGAACGAGAAGTGCCCGGCGGCGTAGCCGCGCTTGGTGGCCTCCGGAAGGGCGGCGAAGGTTTCCCGGATGCAGTCGAAGGCCTTGATGTAGGTGACCGGGTTGGAGCGCGGCGTGCGTCCGATAGGCGACTGGTCCACGAGCACCACTTCCTCGACGTACTGCGCACCTTCCAACCTATCCAGCAGGCCGGTGGGTGGGCCCCCGTTGGCCTGCCCCTTGGCCGCCGCCAGCGCGCTGTAGAGCACGTCGTGCACCAGCGTGGACTTGCCCGAGCCGGAAACCCCGGTGATGGCCACCAGCATGTCCAGCGGCAGGGCGACGTCGATGCGTTTCAGATTGTGGGCCCGCGCCCCGTAGAGCTTCACCTGCTGCGGCCCGGGCTTGCGGCGCGCCGGCGGCATCTGGATGCGCAGCTCTCCCGCCAAATAGCGGCCGGTCAGGGAGCTGGTGATCTTCTGCAGTTCCGAGTAAGTGCCGGTCGCGACCACCTTGCCGCCGTTCTCGCCGGCCCCCGGCCCCAGGTCGAGGATGCGGTCGCTGGCCTTCATGATCTCGGCATCGTGCTCCACCACCAGGATGGTGTTGCCCAGCCCCCGCAGGTCGTGAAGGATGCGGATGAGCCGCGAGGTATCGCGGCTGTGCAGGCCGATGGAAGGCTCATCCAGTACGTAGAGCGCTCCCACCAACCGCGACCCGAGGGAAGTCGCCAGCTGGATGCGCTGTGCCTCGCCGCCGGACAGGGTCGAGGCCAGCCGGTCCAGCGTCAGGTACTCCAGCCCGACGTCGTTCATGTACTTCAGGCGGTCGCGGATCTCGTCCAGCACCTGCTGCGCGATCTCCGCCTGTTCCGGGCTTAGCTCCACCGAGGAGAAGAAGCGCGTAGCCCCCTCCACCGTCATGGCGCAGACCTCGGTGATGCTCTTGCCGGAGATGCGGACGTGCCGGGCCTCCGCGCGCAGGCGCGTGCCGCCGCAGGCGGCACAGGTGGCATAGCCGCGATAGCGGCTCAGGAAGACGCGCACGTGCAGCTTGTATTTCTTGCGTTCCAGGTGGGCAAAGAAGCCCTTGATGCCAGGGAAGCGGCCGTCGCCGTTCAGCACCAGCTGCTGGTCGTCGAGATGCAGGTCTGCCCAGGGCACGTCCATGGGGATGTTGTGCTGCTTGGCGAAGCGCTTCAGATCGGTGAACAGCGGGCGGTACTTCAGTTTCGTCCACGGCTCGATGGCGCCGTCCGCCAGCGTCTTCGACTTGTCGAGGATCACCAGGTCGAGGTCGAAATCGATAGTGTTGCCGAAGCCCTGGCAGCGCGGGCAGGCGCCGTAGGGGTTGTTGAAGGAGAACAGGCGCGGTTCGGGCTCGTCGTAGCGGATGCGGCAGCGCTTGCACTCGAAGCGCTGGGCGAAGCGCAGGCGTTCCGGGGGCTGCCCGTCGGCCGCCGGCGCTTCGAAGATCACTTCGCCGGCCTCGCGGTAGCAGCTCTCGACCGCGTCCACGATGCGGGCGCGAAGGTCGGGCGCGACCGCGATGCGGTCCACCAGGACGAACACCGGCTCCCCGAAGTTCACGTCCAACAGCGATTCCGGCGTGGAGAACTCGAACACCTGGCCGTTCTGGTACAGGCGGTTGAAGCCTCGCTTACGCAGCTCGAAGAGCCGGGCCTTCAGCAGGTCAGTGTCCGCCGGGGCGGCGGCCGTCTTCTTAGACTTCCGTCCCTTGGTCTTGGGCTCCGGCTGCGGCGGGTGCGCCGGCCCCAGGAGAGGGAAGAGCACGTTCAGCCGGGCGCCTTCGGGCAGCGCCAGGATGGCGGAGGCCACCTCGTCCACCGTGTCCTTCTTCACCTCCTGCCCGCACTGCAGGCAGAAGGTGCGGCCCACGCGCGCGAACAGCAGGCGCAGGTAGTCGTAGATCTCGGTGGCGGTGGCCACCGTCGAGCGCGGGTTGCGGGTGGTGTTCTTCTGCCGGATGGCGATGGCCGGGGCGATGCCGTCGATCAGGTCCACATCCGGCTTCTCGATGCGCTCCAGGAACTGCCGGGCGTAGGCCGAGAGCGACTCCACGTAGCGGCGCTGCCCCTCGGCGTAGATGGTGTCGAAGGCCAGCGACGACTTGCCCGAGCCCGACACCCCGGTCACCACCGTCAGGGTGTTGTGCGGGATATCGAAGTCGATGTTCTTCAGGTTGTGGACGCGCGCGCCGCGTACAACGATGGATTCGGTGGACATCTTCAAGGGACCGGCACAGCCCACAACCGCGCGCGCAGGCCCGATCAGGCCTCTGGACGCTCCAGCAATGGCTGCGAATCCTCTGATTATAAGCCGTGCGGCAGTGTGCCTCAACCGAGCCGCGGCACCATGCTTGTCACTCGGAGGGATGGCGCCGACCGCATACCATGGGCCCACGCCACTTCGTCTCACCGACGGAGACTGCATGGATGTGACTGCCAGGGATCGCCGCGCCAGCCTG
>CAYTPH010000054.1:0-12055 GCA_964439635.1 uncultured Terriglobales bacterium | reverse complement strand
TCGGCACCAACATGCTCGGCGTCGGCCTGCACAGCTACGGCTTCATGGACGCCGCGTTCTACTGGCTGACCGGCTTCGTCGTCTCGCAGGTGGTCGTCATCGCGCTCGCGCTGGTGCCGCTGGAGAAATGGCGGAGCTTCGCCGGCCAGCCGGCCGCGACCTGAGCGCAGTCTCGGGTTTTAACGCACCGGCCCTGATGGGGCCGGCAAGATATGCGCAGTGGTGCGCAACCGGGCGGTAGGCGCTCCGGCCGGGGACTGGCATACTGGAGCCAACCTCAACCCCCTGCTCCATCCCACCATGAAATCACGACTGCTCGCTGCCGCCGCTTTGCTGGCTTTTTGTTCCTGGGCCTCCGCCGCCGACGCCACTGCCAACTGGGAAAACCACTGCACATCCTGCCACGGTCCCGACGGCAAGGGCGAGACCAAGCAGGGCAAGAAACTCAAGATCAAGGACCTCACCGAAGCCGCCTACCAGGCCCAGTTCACCGACGAGGACGCCTTCAAGGCCATCAAGGACGGGGTGAAGGACAGCAACGGAAAACAGAAGATGAAGCCCATCGAGGGCCTGAGCGACGACGAGATGAAGGCCCTCGTCGCCTACGTGCGCGGCTTGAAAAAGTAACCCGCCCCGCGCGCACCGCCCACGCCGATGCCGCCGACCGTCCAGCCTCCGCCCCGGGACCCGGTGGAATCGCGACGGGTCACCCTCGCGCTCGTCGGCTCAACGGTGCTTTTCCTCGGACTCGCGGGCGCCTTCGTCATGGACCTGTGGGGCCGGCCCGACCTGCCCGCCCGCGTGCCCTTGGTCGACGTGAAGTTCCTCGACCAGACCGCGTCGCGCCGCTCCTACGCCGATCTGGTGCGCGCCAAGGAGGACCTGTCGGACTTCGATTGCTATGTCTGCCACGAGAAGGACAAGCCGCCGCCCGTCAAACTCGACGCCACGGGCAAGGTCATCATCCCCGAGGAACACGAGAACATCGTGATGGCCCACGGTTCGCACAACCGGAACAACCTCTGCTACAACTGCCACAACGAGGCGAATCTCGAGACCCTGCACGTGCGCGCCGGACCCGAGCTGCGGTGGGACCAAAGCACGCAGCTCTGCGGCAGCTGCCACGGTCCCACCCTGCGCGACTGGGAAGGCGGCGTGCATGGGCGGACCAACGGCCACTGGGACCGTCGCAACGGTCAGTCCTTTCACCGGCTCGACTGCGTGAACTGCCACAATCCGCACCAGCCGGGCATCCCCGGCCGTGCCCCGGCCCCCGGTCCCAACCTGCTCCGGCCCGGCAAGCCGGCCGCCGACGTCTATAGCGACACCATGGCCGAGATGAAGAAGAAAGGCATCGAGGCGCAGATCTACAGCCACCCCATCGGCAACCAGGGGCACGGCCTCGGCGCCAGCATCGACTTCCGCTCCGCCCAGCGGCAGGAAACGGCGCAGAGCCAGAAGCGCACCCTGCGTCCCGGCTCCTACATCTCCATCGAGCTGAACACCCTGACGGCGGTGCCCGAATGGGACGGACAGAAGGTGTTCGTCATGATGGAGGACGACGCCTACCTGACCGACAGCGGCTGGCGTTTCTTCCGGCCGCGCCAGGAGAAGTGGTACCTCATCAAGTAAGCGGGCATCGCCCCGAGTGACGCAGGTCACGACGGGGTGTGACCGGTTTGCTTGAGCCCAGGCGCGTGCGGAGCGCAGCATCGTTCCATGCCCAGCGCTTTTGACCGCATGGGCCGCGCCGAGTTGCTGCGCGCCCTGGAGATGTTCGCCAAGAATTGGGTAGCGCACGACGGCTGCTGGTTCCTGGCCGCCGAGGAGAAGCTCGGCATGGCGGCCGCCATCGAACTCGATGCCAGGTCGTGGGAGCGCTTCGCCGATGTCGAGGCGCGCCGCATCCTCGCCACCTTCATGCTGCCCGAGCGTGGCGGCCTGGAAACGCTGGAGCAGGCGCTGGGCCTGCGTCTCTACGCCCTGGTCAATCCGCAGCACACCGCCCGGTCTGCCGACGGCTCCACCCTGCGCTTCTACATGGACGTCTGCCGGGTGCAGGAGGCGCGCCGCCGCAAGGGCCTCCCCGACTTCCCCTGCAAGAACGTGGGCCTGGTGGAGTTCCAGACCTTCGCCCGCGCCGTGGATCCGCGCATCAAGACCACCTGCCTGCACTGCCCTCCCGAGGCGCCCAAGGGCAAGTACTGCGGATGGGAGTTCTCCCTGGAAGGGCCCGACGGCGGCCAGCAGCGCTAGAATGTGGGCCCGCAGGAGACGGCCATGATCCTCGCGTCGCAACTCCGGGATGGCATGGCAGTGCGCATCGAGGGGCAGGTGTACAAGGTCCTGGAGGCGGAGGCCAGGGCGGGCGCCGCCAAGCTGGGCGGCGTGGTCAAGGCCAAGTTGCGCAACGTGGCCAGCGGCCGCATGTGGGAGCCGCACTTCCGCCCCGACGAGCGCCTGGAGGACCTGGAGCTCGAGCGCCACACCATGGAGTTCCTCTACTCCGACGAGCAGAACTGCGTCTTCATGCATCCCACCAGCTTCGAGCAGGTGGAGGTGCCACGGGCCACGCTCGGGCCCGCCGAGCGCTTCCTGCAGGCAGGGCAGCAGGTCCCCGTGGAGTTCTTCGATGGGCAGCCGATCAGTGCCGTGCTTCCCCCGGTGGCTGAGCTGCGGGTCGCGGAGACGGCCCCGCCGCAGCATTCCCAACAGGACAGCACCTGGAAGGAGGCCACCCTGGAGAACGGCGTGGTGATCCAGGTCCCGCTGTTCATCGCCCCGGGCGAGCTGGTGCGGGTGGACGTGAAGAGCCTCCGGTACCTGGAGCGGATCCGCCTGGAGCGGAAAAAGGGCGCCTGACGCCTGCCCTCGTTTATGCGGTGACGTTCGCCCCTCTGAAGCGTCAGAAGCATTCATGCCTATGCGAACTCTTGCCTGCGCCGCTCTTGCCCTCTTGCTTTCGACCGCTGTGTTCGCCCAACCAGAGCAGCCGGTCTCGCTGACGCTTCGTCCGGGGGATTTCCCCGAGGACGAGCGCGCCTTCGTGGCGGAGCTGGCACGCGTCTGGCAGCAGCGACCGAGCGACAGCAGTGTCCTTTACCAAGTGGCGGCGGTGTTCGCGCGCGCCGGGCGCGAGGCGGAGGCGCTGGAGGCGCTGCGCCGCATGGCCGCCCGCGGCACCGGCGTAGATCCGCGCCCAAGTTCGTTCGGCAAGCTGCTCGAGCATCCGGAGGCGAAGCGTATCGTCGAGCAGATACGCGCCGGCAATCCGCCGGTGAACAAGGCAACGCTGGCGTTCTCCATTCCTGAGGGCGACCTGGTATCCGAGGGCATCGCCTACTCCGAACGGACGAAGAAGCTCTACCTGGGCAGTTTCAAGCGCAAGATCATCGCCGTGGACCTGGAGGGCAGGGTGAGCGAGTTCGTCCGCGCCGCGCAGCACGGCATCGGCGTTCTCCTCGGCCTGCGGGTGGACGACGAGCGCGGGGAGTTGTGGGCGGTGTCGGAGAAGGTAGACGGCAAACCCGAAGACGCCGTGGTCGGGCTCTTTCGCTTCCGGCTCGCCGACGGAAAGCTGATCAAGAGGTACCCCATCGAGACCAGGGAATTCTCCATGGTGAACGATGTGGCCGTCGCGTCCGACGGCGCGGCCTACGCCACCGCCAGTGTGACCGGCGCCCTGTGGCGTGTCGCCGCCGGCGCCGACCAGGCCGACCTCTTCCTTCCGCCCGGCACCCTGCCCGACCCCAACGGCGTGACCGCCACGCCCGATGGCCGCTACCTCTTCATCGCCGGCTGGTACGGGATCACGCGGGTGGACCTGCGCGACCGCAGCACGCGCCTGCTCGACCAGCCGGACACTGTGGCCTCCGGCTGCATCGACGGCCTGTATTTCGATCGCGGGGACCTGGTCGGAGTGCAGAACTGCGTGCACTCCAGCGGGCGCATCGTGCGGCTCAAGCTCAACCCCGCACTCTCCCGCATCGAGCGCCTGGAGGTGCTGGAGTCCTACAACCCGCTCTTCGAGGGAGTGACTACGGCGGCCATCGCCGGGGATTTCCTCTACATCGACGCCAACACTCAGTTCCGCAAGGTCGGCCAGAAGGGCGCGAAGTTCGATCCCGTCCGCATCCTCCGCCTGCCGCTGCGCTAGCTCCAGCGGCGGAAGAACAGCGCCTGCCGGGCGATGGGCTCGGTGCGCTGCGCCAGAGCCCCCATCTGCGTCTCGTTCAGCGGAGTGAAGGCGCGCGCCAGCTGGACGTTCTCCTCCAACTGCTTCGCGTCGTCGCAACCGATGATGACCGTGCTCACGGGCAGCGACAGCACGTAGTACAGCGCCTCTTTCATGGTCACCTTGCCGGGCATGGAGCCGCCCTCCCAGGAACCCGAGCTGCCCGCGCTCGGACGCCAGTCGGCCAGGATCCGCCCGCGCGCCGGGATCTTCATCCCGATGATGCCCATCTCCCGCTCCACCGCCATGGGCAGCAGCTTCTCCTTGAAGCTGCGGTGGTGGACGTCGGCGGCGTTCAGCGCCAGCAGGAGGGTGTCGAAGGGGAAGCGCTTGATAGCTTCCATCAGCACATCCGGATCGGCATGCCCGGTCACGCCCAGGTAGCGGACCATCTTCTGCTCGCGCGCCTGCTGCAACGCCTCGATGGCCCCGCCCTTACCGAAGATCTGCTCCAGTTCCTCCATGCGGGAGACGTTGTGTACCTGCCACAGGTCGAGGTGGTCGGTGTTGAGCAGGGAGAACGACTTCTCCAGCGAGCGCAGCGAGCCGTCGCGGGTGCGGTCGCGGGTCTTGGAGGCAAGGAAGGTCTCCTTGCGCCGCTGCTTCATCACCTGGCCGATGTAGCGCTCGCTCCAGCGCTCCGGCCCGCCATAGACGCCGGCAGTGTCGATGTAGTTCACCCCGAGGTCGAGGGCTCGGTTCACGATGGCGGTGGCCTCGGCCTCCATGTTCGGCTTTTCGATGGTCGCCTGCCCGCCCAGGCTGAACAGGGCGACGCGATACCCGGTCTTGCCCAAGTTGCGTGTCGGCATCGCCTTGGGGGTGGCGGCGTTCTCCGGAAGCGGCGGCAGCGCACGCGCCGGCGACGGCAGGACGCTTCCCGCTACCAGCCCGGCAGTGGCGCCGCCCGTGATCTTCAGGAAATCGCGGCGGTCGAAGGAGGGCTCCTGCTTCTTGTCGCTCATACGTGCCTCTCGGTGAAGGCCAAATGCTACCGCCCCGCCCTGTCCGCCGCAATGACGCGTGTCACAAAACGCCATCTACCCACGCCGGGCGTCCGCCATGTACATTGTTGCTCCTATGCTCATGCGCAGCATCGCCGCCGTGTTGTTGCTCTCGTGTGTCGGCTTCGCCCAGGCTACTCCCGAACAGCGCGCCGCCCGCCACATGGAATCGCTGCGCGGGAATCAGGCGCTGCTGAACGCCTTCCTGCGGAAGATGCCCAAGGGCGGCGACTTGCACAACCACCTGATCGGCGCCGTCTACGCCGAGAACATGGTCCAGTGGGCCGCCGATGACGGCCTGTGCGTCGACCGCGCCACCGCTGCCCTGCTCCCGCCGCCCTGCGACGACGCCGCCCACCCGCCCGCGGCCGCGGCCCTGCGCGACCCCAACCTCTACCGCCAGATGATCGAAGCCTTCTCCATGCGCCACTGGTCGCCGGGCGAGCACCGCAGCGGCATCGAGCACTTCTTCACCACCTTCGGCAAGTTCGTCCCCGCCACTCGCGCCCGCTACGGCGACATGCTGGCCGAAGTGGCGCGCCGCAACGCCGCCCAGAACCTCTTCTACGTCGAGCTCATCCACGACATGGAACAAGGCGAGGCGGCCGCGCTATCGCAGGGGCTGCAGTGGTCCGACGACCTCGCCACCATGCATCGGCAACTCCAGCCGGAGCTGCCCGCCGTGATCGCCCGTTCCCGCCAGGCGCTCGACCAAGCCGAAGCTCGCATGCGCGAGCTGCTGCGCTGCGGCACACCCCAGGCCGACCCCGGCTGCCGGGTCACCATCCGCTACATCGCGGAAGTGCTGCGGGCGCTGCCTCGCGAGCACGTGTTCGCTGAGGCGGTGGTCAGCTTCGCCCTCGCCCAGGCCGACCCGCGCATCGTCTCCGTCAACCCGGTGATGCCGGAGGACGACTACGTCGCCATCCGCGACTTCCCGCTGCACCTGCGCATCTTCGATTACCTCCACGGCCAGTATTCCGGTGTGAAGGCCACCATCCACGCCGGCGAGCTGGCGCTCGGCCTGGTCCCGCCCGAGTCGCTGCGCTTCCACATCCGCGACTCCATCGAGAGGGGACACGCCCGCCGCATCGGCCACGGCGTGGACATCCTCTACGAGGACGGCTGGGAAGACACCATGGGGAAGATGGCGCGCGAGCGCATCGCCGTGGAGATCTGCCTGACCAGCAACGATTTCATCCTGGGCGTCCGCGGCTCCGCTCACCCCCTGCGCGCCTACATGCAGCGCGGCGTGCCGGTCATGCTGGCCACAGACGACGAGGGCGTCTCCCGCTCCGACATCACGAACGAGATCCTGCGCGGGGTGCTGGAGCAGCGGCTCACTTACTCCGAGCTGAAGCAGATGGCCCGCAACAGCCTGGAGTACGCCTTCGTCCAGGGCGAGAGCCTGTGGCGCGACGGCCAGTTCCGCCCCGCGGGCGCCTGCGCCGCCGACCGTCCAGGCTCGGAGCACCCGTCTGGGCCTTGCCGTAAGCTCCTCGATTCCAGCCAAAAGGCCCGCCTGCAGTGGGACCTCGAGGCACGCTTCAGCCGCTTCGAATCCCGCTTCTGAGGGTGCGGCCGCCTACCAGATTCCCCGGGCGCCGCGCAAGGGCGGCTGACCGCCTCCTGCAGCCGCGGGACGTAAGGTGTTTTTCCCGTTGTGAGTAGCTGCCGACTGTGTTTAGAATCCGGCGCTGGTTTTTCCGCCCAACCGGGGACATACAAACGCGGACGCCTCCGCGAGGCCACGCCTGCGCAAGGAAGCGCCGCCCGTTTCGACGAGGAGCGATCGTCTATGCCGCAGCTGCTGCGCCACTTTAACTTTCCCGCCCGCGCGTTGATGGGTCTGACCTTGTTCCTAACCCTCCTGTTCTTCTCCGCCCCGCTGTTCGCCCAGCTGGGCTCCGGCCAGGTGGAAGGCACCGTGGCCGACGCCACGGGCGCGGTCGTCGCCAAGGCCAAAGTGACGGTCACCAATACCGCCACCGGGGTCTCCCGCGAGCTGACCACCAACGACTCCGGCCTCTACCGCGCCACCAACCTCCAGCCGGGCACCTACCTGGTCAAGGCGGAGGCCACCGGCTTCGCGGGAGCCGAGCGCAAGGCCGAGGTGGTGGTCGGCAACACCACCACCGCCGATATCACTCTCGGCGTCCAGGGCGCCAAGGAGAGCATGACCGTGACCGACGCCGCGCCGCTCATCCAGACGGAGAGCAGCGATGTCTCGACGAACATCTCCAAAGAAGTAGTGGAGAACGTCCCGGTCACCGGCCGCCGTTGGGAGAACTTCGTCATGCTCAGCCCGGGCGTCATCGGCGACGGCAACTTCGGTCTGGTCTCCTACCGCGGCGTCTCCGGCCTGTACAACAACAACCAGCTCGACGGCATGGACAACAACCAGGCCTTTTTCTCCGAAGCCCGCGGCCGCGACCGCGTCGCCTATACCTACAGCCAGGCCGCCATCAAGGAATTCCAGGTCGGCGTCAGCAACCAGGGCGCCGAGTTCGGCCGCGCCGCCGGCGGTTCGGTCAACGCCGTCACCAAGTCCGGCACCAACGACTTCCACGGCCAGGCCTTCTACTTCATCCGCGACAGCTTCACTACTGCCAAGGACCCCTTCATTGACCAGAACGTGATCATGCGGGCGATCGGTGACAACAAGCTGCCGGAGCGGCGTCAGCAGTTCGGCTTCGCCATGGGCGGGCCGATCGTGAAAGACAAGCTCTTCTGGTTCGTCAACTACGACCAGCAGATCCGGAATTTCCCCTACGTGGTCAATACTTCTACGAGCAGCTTCATTCCGGATGACTGCACGACCCTGGCCGCCGGGAATCCCCAGGCCGTGTGCCAGTGGTTCCAAGACCAGAGAACAGTAGTACCGCGCCGCGGCCTGCAAGAGATCGGCATGTTCAAGCTGGACTGGGTCATCAACGAGCACCACAACATCTCCACCTACTTCAATGCTCATCGCTGGCGCGGCCAGACCCGTACTCCCTACATCAACTTCAACGCCGCCTCAGACAACGCTTTTAACCGCGTCCGCACCACGACCATCCACAGCAAGTGGAACTGGCTTATCTCGCCCACCGTGGTGAACGAGCTGCGGTTCAACTTCGCCTTCGACCGGGATGAGCACACCCCCTTCGCTGAAGGGCCGAGCACGACGGTCACGGGCGGCTTCAGCTTCGGCATGCCCGATTTCCTCCCCCGCCCCAAGTACCCGTTCGAGAAGCGCTACCAATGGAACGAATCCATCTCCATCACCACCGGCAACCACACCTTCAAGTTCGGTGGAGACATCAACCACGTCAAGGAGAGCCTGATCAACCTGTTCCAGGGCGGCGGCGTGTACAGCTATAGCAGCTTCTCCGCCATCGCCGGGGACTGCCCCATCGGATCCACGGTCGCCCCCTACAACTGCGTGCCGGATGGGGTCCGTAGCTACAACAGCTATACCCAGGCCTTCGATACTCGAGTGCTCGCCGGCGATCTGCCCATCGAGCTCTCCGGGTCGCACGCCTTCAACACCACCGACTGGAACTTCTTCGGGCAGGACACCTGGAAGATCCGCGGCGACATGACCCTGACGCTGGGGGTGCGTTACGAGTACCAGGCGATCCCCCAGCCCTTCGCCGGCAATCCCCTCCTGCCACTCACGCAGACCATTCACCAAGACAAGAATAACTTCGCTCCTCGCCTGGGCTTCGCCTGGGACATTGGCGGACGCCACCGCACGGTGCTGAACGCTGGCTACGGCATCTCCCACGGCCGCACCAGCAACAGCGCCATCTTCAGCTCGCACCTGAACAACGGGACAGTGATCGTCACCCGGCGATTCAGCGGTACTCCGCTGCCGGCCGGTGCGCCGGCGCAATACCCCGATTGCTTCGTTCCGGCGGTCAACTCCCCCACCTGCACCGTTCCTACCCCCTCTCTGGCGGCGGCCACTTCCGATGTCTTTCAGTTCGCCGCTGACCTGCAGCGCCCGATGGTGCACCAGGCTCAGGTGTCGCTGGAGCATGAACTCTTCCCCAGCACCAAGGTCAGCGCCACCTACGCCTATTCGGGTGGACGCAATCTGCCCGG
This sequence comes from uncultured Terriglobales bacterium, assembly GCA_964439635.1. Lineage (GTDB taxonomy): Bacteria > Acidobacteriota > Terriglobia > Terriglobales > Acidobacteriaceae > CAYTPH01. Next base: position 2,728 of record CAYTPH010000054.1, on the reverse strand, counting down.
GTTCGTGGACATCAACCTGCCCGAGCCTGGAGCGCTCCTTTATGTGAACGTAGCTACCACCCTGGTGGACAAGAGCGGGAATCGCATCATTCCGGCCGGAACCTACGGGCCACTCCCGTTCTACTGCCTGAACAACCTGGCCGACCCGGTAGGGACGTGCGATGCCCCGACCACCCGGCCCATGGCTCCGGATTTCACCGGCCGCGTGATCGAGGGTCGGAGCGACACGGAATCCAGCTATCACGCCATGATCCTGCGGCTGTCGCGCCGCATGCAACGCGGGTTCCTGGTGGACGCCCACTTCACCTGGGCCAAAGCCATCGACAACGGGCAGGTGTCGCAGACCTTTGCACCCTCGTTCAGCAACTTCTTCGACCCGCAGAACCAGGCCCTCGACCGCGGCCGCGGCAACTTCGACGTTCGTAACCGCTTCGTCACCAGCTTCGTGTGGGAGCCGGACCAAACGTTCCACATGGAGGGAGTGACCAAGAGCATCCTCGGCGACTGGCGCGTTGGCGGCACTATCAGCGCCAACACTGGAAAGCCCGTCAACCCACGCCTGAGCGGTTCGCTGAGCGGCACCAACACCCGTGCCGTGGACACCACTTCCCTGAACGGTAGCGGAGCGTTCCATCGCTTCCCCTTCCTCGGCCGGAACTGGATCGACACGCCCGGGTTCGCCAACATGGATCTCCGCCTGTCGCGCGATATCCACATCACCGAGGGGAAGCGGCTGGAGTTTCTGGTGGAAGCGTTCAACCTGTTCAACCGCGTGAACGTCACCAGCGTGGATGATACGGCGATGAACGTCACTTCCTCGAGCCGCACTCCCGGAACCGCATGCGGCACCTATACACTGGTGCTCGGCGACCGGTGCGTCACACTGACTCCGCGCACCGTTTCCACGACCGATCTGACCCAGACCTACCTGGACGGCCGCGCCGCCTCCAGCACCCTCACCAACATGCGCGAGTTCCAGTTCGCCGCCAAGTTCCACTGGTAGAGCGCACGACTCCGCACACCGGAGCGCCCATCCCGAAGGGGATGGGCGCTTTGCCTTGTCCTGCCACTGTCGAAGGGGTATCTGCTAGCGGGTGACGGCCCGCGCTGCTGCCACCTGCTCCAGCACGGCAGCGACGGAATCCTCCAGGCGCGCGTCGCCGGCGACCACAAGGTCGGCCCAGCGCCGCGTGGGGCGGATGTACTGCTCGGCCATGGGGCGCACCGTCTCTTGGTACTGGCGGGTGACCGATTCCTGGGTGCGGCCGCGCTCGCGCACGTCTCGCCGCAGCCGGCGCTCAAAGCAGGCCGCGTCCGCCAGCTCCACGTACACCCGCGTACCGAACAGCTCCCGGATGTTGGCCCAGTAAAGGACAAAGAGCCCTTCCATGACGACGTAATCGGCGGGCTGGAACTGCACCGTCTCCGGCCTGCGGGTGTACTGCACGAAGTCGTAGACGGGGACCTCTATGCCGCGGCCCTGGCTGATCTCGCTCAGTTGCCGGAACAGCAGCTCAGCGTCGATGGAGGCGGGGTCGTCGAAGTTCTGCCGGCAGCGTTCTTCGAAAGTCAGGTCGGCGAAGGGCCGGTAGTACGAATCCAGGCCGAGGACCGGCGCATTCAGGCGGCCGGCAACGGCCTGGGCCAGGCAGGTCTTTCCCGCCCCCGACGGTCCGGCGACGGCGATCATGTAAGGCCGCACTAGCGCACCTCCGCCGCCATCCGCGGGATGAGCGCGCGCAGCAGCGCCGCGAATTGCCCGCGGACGCGCTCCCCGGTCTCCAGCACCTCCTGGTGGTTGATGGCCTGGCCGGAGATCCCGGCCGCCATGTTGGTGACGCAGGAGATGGCCAGCACGCGGATGCCGAGGTGGCGGGCGGCGATCACCTCCGGGACGGTGGACATGCCGACCAGGTCGGCGCCCATGGCCTTGAAGGCGCGGATCTCAGCCGGCGTCTCGTACGACGGGCCGGAGACCGCCAAGTACACGCCGTTGATGGCCTTGATCTTCAGCGCCGTGGCCTCTTCCAGAGCCATCTGCTGGAAGCGCGGGTCGTAGGCGTAGGTCATGTCGAAGAAGCGCTCGCCGAAACGCTCGTCGTTGGGCCCCAGCAGCGGGTTAAAGCCCATCAGGTTGATGTGGTCGCGCAGCACCGCCAGGCTGCCCTGCCCCAGCTCCGGGTTGATGCCGCCGGCGGCGTTGGTCAGCACCACGGCACGCACGCCCATGCGGGCGAAGACCCGCATGGGCAGGATGACGTCCTGCGGCGCGTGGCCCTCGTAGTAATGGACGCGGCCCTGCATCACCGCCAAGGGCACTCCGGCAAGCTCGCCGATCACCATCCGCCCGGCGTGTCCGATAGCGGTGGACTGCGGGAAGCCGGGAATCTTCGAGTAGGGGATGCGCACCGGCTTGGTCAGTTCGTCGGCGAAGGCGCCCAGGCCCGAGCCTAATACCAGGGCCAGCTTGGGCGAACGCTTCACCTTCTTCAGAAGGAACTTGGCGGCGCGCTCGGCGCGTGCGAATTGGTCGTTGGTCTTCTTGGTCTTCATGCCCGGGGAAGCAGCACGCCCACGATGGACGCGGAGACAAGGTTGGCCATGGTGCCGGCCAGCATGGCGCGCAGGCCCAGCCGCGCCAGGTCGTCCTTGCGGTTGGGCGCCAGCGCTCCAATGCCGCCGATCTGGATGCCGATAGAACTGAAGTTGGCGAAGCCGCAGAGCGCGA
>CAYTPH010000053.1:0-12092 GCA_964439635.1 uncultured Terriglobales bacterium | reverse complement strand
GGGAGCTAGCGGAAGCTAGCATACGGGGTGAGCGGGCGCAACTTGAGCAGCTTTGCGGGCGAGCGCACGCCGCTGGCACCACCCCAGATCGGCGTCATCCTGAGGGCCTTCAGGCCCGAAGGATCTGGCTTGCTGCCGCAATCGGCGTGAGCGCGCAAGATCCTTCGGCGCTGAAGCGCCTCAGGATGACGCCAGATTCTGCTACTGTCGAGTGCCGGTACACATCGAATCCGCAGGAGAACGAACATGCGACTGCCGAACGACGCCGCCCTCATCCTCATCGACGTGCAGGAAGGCTTCAACGACTCGCGCTGGGGGGCGCGCAACAACCCGCAGGCGGAGGAGCACATGGCGCGGCTGCTGGCGGAGTGGCGCCGCGCCGGGCGGCCCGTCATCCACGTCCAGCACGACTCGATGGTTCCCGGGTCGCCACTGCGCCCGGGACAGCCCGGCAACCAGATCAAGGCCGCGGTGGCGCCGCGCGCCGGCGAGCCCGTCTTCCACAAGTCGGTGAACAGCGCCTTCATCGGCACCGAGCTGGAGAAGCACCTGCGCCAGCAAGGGCTGAAGACGCTGGTGATCGTCGGGCTGACCACGCCGCACTGCGTCTCCACCACGGCGCGCATGGCGGGGAACCTGGGCTTCGAGGCTTACGTGGTCTCCGACGCCACCGCCGCCTACGAACTGAAGGGCGCCGACGGCAAGCCGCGCAGCCCGGAGCAGATTCACGACATCTCGCTGACCACCCTGCACGGCGAGTTCGCCACCGTGGTCACCAGCGACGAACTTCTGGCCTTGGCGGCGGGAAAGACCGCTTGACGGCTTCCTCCGTGTCCTCTGTGTAACCCGCTGTGCCCTCTGTGGTGAGATTTTCAAAACATTCACCACAGAGGACAGAGAGGAAAACACGAAGGTCACGAAGGAAGGCGATCCTACTGCCGTTGCGCGCGCGGCCGGCGGTCGGCGGCGAAGCTCTTGTTCACGATCTTCCACTCGCCGACCACTTTCAGCAGCGTCATGTAATCCGTGAACTTCACGTCGGGATAATCCAGGGTGAGGCGGGCCGTCGCGCAATCGGACGTGATGTCGATGCGGTCGATGGAGCGCCGGCGCTGGGCTTCGTCGGCGGCGGGTTTGCCGCTGGCGGCGCGGGCGATGAAGTCCTCGACCGGGACCACCTGGAACTTGCCGTCGCGCATGAACAGCAGGCGCGCCTCGGGGTGGAAGGCCTTGCGGAACTCCTCCGGGTCGCCGGTGGCGTGGCCCTGCAGGTAGTGGTTGAGCGGCACCCGCACCGCCGCCTCCTCGCCCTCGTCCGCCGCGAAAGCCGCCGGCGTCATCAGCGCCGCTAAGAGCAACATCATCCCAAGCTGCCGCATATCTCCTCCTGTGGGCACACCTCTACCTCGGCGATTTAGACGCAGCGCACGCGCTCTTGTCACCAGACGTGTGGCCGCGGGTCTCTGACCCGCGGCGTCGGCCCCCAGGGCCGAGATCCTCGACACTGCACCCGGCCAGTCCCCGTGATACTGTGCCCGCATGAGCTCCGCCCCGGCTCCCGCGCTCTCCTCGACTCCTTATCGTTTCCTGATCGAAGCCCTGCTGTTCTTCAGTTATTTCGTCTTCGGGCTGTCGTGGATCGGCTATTCGCCCTTCCTTAAAGACCTCCAACAGCAGTTCGCGCTCGACTACGCCCGCACCGGCCTGGTGATCTCGTCGGTCTCGTTCGCCAAGATCTTCATCCCTTTCGTCGCCGGATACATGGCGGTGCGGCTGGGAGTGGCGCGGGCGCTGCTGATCGGCAACCTGTTCATCTGCTTCAGCCTGTACACGCCCTACGCGACCGGCTTCCCCGAGCTGGTGGCCTCGCGCATCCTGTTCGGCGTGGGCGGCGCCATCGTGGTGACCCTGCTGGGCCCGGCGGTGCTGCAGTGGTTCCCGCGCAACGAACTGGCGCTGGCCAACGGCTTCAACTACGTGGCGGTGAATTCCGGCATCACGTTGTCGCTGTTCCTCACCATCCCCCTGGCGGCGCGCTTCGGGCGAACCAGCGCAATGATGATCTATGCCGGCATCAGCGCCGCCCTGGCCGTCGGCTGGCTCATCTTCGGCAAGGACCGCACGGCTCTTCCCAGGAGCGCTTCCACCAGCGGCACTGCACTGGCCGGATATCTCGAGATCCTGAAGATGAAGGAAGCCTGGTGGCTGACCTTCGCCGCCGCCGGGCCGCTGTGCGTCTACCTGGTGTTCAACACCTGGCTGCCGACGTTCTACAAAGAGTCGCTGGGGCTGGAGATAGCCCGGGGATCGCGGCTCACCGGGCTGGCCAACATGGTGGGCATCCCGGCCGCCATCCTGGGCGGCATCCTGACCCAGCGCACCGGCAAACGGAAGCCCTTCATCCTGCTGTCGGGGGCGCTGACCGGGCTGGCCGCCTTCGGGATGTTCATGACCCGCGACCTGACGCTGCTCTCGGCCAGCGCCGTGGTCTTCGGGGTCGGGCTGTTCCTGTGGGTGGCGCCGCTGACCACCCTGGCCATGGAGATCCCCGGCATCACCCCGCAGAAGCTGGCCATCCTGAACGGCGTCTTCTTCAGCGTCGGCTACCTGCTGGCCTTCTTCGCGCCGCTGATCGCCGGCAAGCTGCGCGACGCGACCGGCAGCTTCATCCCCGGCTTCGTCGTCTTCTCCCTGTTCGCCTTCTCCCTTTTGGTGGGCGGCGCCATGCTCAAGGAGACGGGCAGCCGCGCCTGATGTGCTAACCTTTTCTTGGCGCCGGGATGGCGGAACTGGCAGACGCAGCGGACTCAAAATCCGCCGGGCTTCGGCCCTTGGGGGTTCGATTCCCCCTCCCGGCACCATGCCATAGCGGAACGCGCCCAAGGTGAACGCCGCCGATTTCCGACGCATCGCCCTCAGCCTCCCCGGGGCGGAGGAGTCCTCGCACATGGGAGCCCCCGACTTCCGGGTGGGAGGCCACATCTTCGCTACTCTGGCCTCGCAAAAGCAGGGATACGGGAACCTGATCCTCACTCCGGAGGTGCAGGCCGAGTTTGTCGCCGAGCTGCCGGGCGTCTTTGTTCCTATCGCGGGCGGCTGGGGCCGGATGGGGATGACCCACATTCGGTTGGCGCAGGCCACCGAAGACCTATTGACCGGCGCCCTACGAACGGCGTGGAGACTTCGACTCGACAAGAACGCACAGACCAAGAACCCGCCTGTATCCCGTCCGAAGCGCAAGCGTAACTGACCACGCCGTCGGGCTTTCCTTGTCGCCGACCCATTCCGTACAATCGCCCTCCATGTTCTACCTCCTGAAGACCGAGCCCTCGGAGTATTCCTTCGCCGACCTGCAGAAGGACAAGCAGACGGTGTGGGATGGCGTCAGCAACCCGGTCGCGCTCAAGAACCTGCGCGGGATGCAGAAGGGCGACGCGCTGGTGATCTACCACACCGGCGACGAGAAGCGGGTGGTGGCGACGGCCGAAGTGGTGTCGGTCGAAGGCGCCGAGGTGAAGATCAGGGCCGGCGCGGAGGTGGCGCGGCCGCGGACGCTGGCGGAGATCAAGGCCAGCAAGCTCTTCGCCGATTCGCCGCTGGTGCGGCAGGGAAGATTGTCGGTGGTGCCGCTGAGCAAGCAGCAGTACGAGTGGCTGGCGGGCTGATGCCGAGACTGTTTGCCGGAACGTCCGGTTGGGCCTACCCGTCCTGGAAGCCTGCTTTCTATCCCGCCAAGCTGCCGGCCAAGAAGTTCCTGGAGCACTACGCCACCCGGCTGAACTCGGTGGAGCTGAACATGACCTTCCGCCGCTTCGCCACCGAGAAGCTGCAGCTGGGATGGATCGGGTGCACGCCACCGGGGTTCACCTTCGCGGTGAAGGCGCACCAGAACATCACCCACGTGAAGCGGCTCAAGGACCACGAGTTCGCGCGCAGCTTCGTGGAGTCGCTGCAGCCGCAGAACGCGGCCGGGCGGCTGGGGACGGTGCTGTTCCAGCTGCCACCGTTCTTCAAGCGTGACGAAGCCTGTCTGCGCGAGTTCCTGGCGGCGCTGCCCAAGGGGCGCTACACCTTCGAGTTCCGGCACGAGTCGTGGTTCACCGAGGCGGTGTTCTCCATCCTGCGCGAGGCCGGCGCCGCGCTGTGCGCCGCCGAGAGCGAAAAGATGGAAGCGCCGGACGTGCAGACGGCGGAGTTCTCCTATTACCGGCTGCGCAAGCCGGAGTATTCGGCGGAGGAGCGGAAGGAACTGGCGGCGAAGATCAGCGGGAAGTCGGGCGACGTGTTCGTGTATTTCAAGCATGAGGAGACGCCCGAGGGGGCGTTGTACGCGGAGGAACTGCTGAAAGCCGTCGCGAGCCGTTAGTCGCGAGTCGCGAGCTCGCACTCCGCGAGCTTGCGGCGGAGGAAGCGGCGCTCGGGCTCGGAGCAGGGCAAGGCGAGGGCTTCCTGGAAGGCGTGGGCGGCCTCGGTGCGGTGGCCGAGTTCGAGCAGCAGGTGGCCGCGCACGGCGGGCAGCAGATAGTAATTGGCCAGCGCCGGATCGCGCGCCAGCGATTCCACGGCGGGGAGCGCGGCGGCGGCTCCTTCCAGCTTGGCCAAGGCCACGGCGCGGTTCAGCGCCACCACCGGCGAGGGATTCAGAGCATACAGCTGGTCGTAGAGGGCCAGGATGGCCGCCCAGTCGGTGGCCTGGGGTGTGCTTGCCTGGGCGTGCGTGGAAGCGATGGCGGCCTGCACGTGGTACGCAGTGAGTTCTTTGCCCTCGGCCGCCAGGCCGAAGTGGCGGAAGCCGAGCGCGATGAGCTTCTGGTCCCACAGGTTGCGGTCCTGGTCGTCGAGCAGGACGAGTTCTCCCGAGTCGTCGACGCGCGCCGGCAGCCGCGCCGCCTGGAAAGCGATAAGGGCGACCAGCGCGTGGACCTGCGGCGTGGCCAGCGGGGAATCGGCCAGCAGGTGCGCCAGCCGCAGCGCCTCGCGGCAGATGTCCTGCCGCACCAGCTCCGCTCCCGCGTGGGCGGTGTAGCCCTCGTTGAAGATGAGATAGATGGCCTCGAGGACGGCGTCGAGGCGGGCGGCCAGCGCGGCGCCTTCGGGCAACTCCAGGCTGAGCCGCTGCTCGCGGATCTGGCGCTTGGCCCGCACCAGGCGCTGGGCGATGGTGGGCTCCGCCGCCAGGAAAGCGCGGGCGATCTCGCCCACGCCGAAGCCGCCGACCATCTTCAGGCTAAGGGCCACACGGGCGTCGCGGGAGAGCTCCGGGTGACAGCACAGGCAGAGCATGCGCAGCTCGTCGTCGCGCAGCTGCTCGGTGGAGGCGTTCTCGGCGGGCGAGGGCACGGTGAATCCCTGCTGCAGTTCGGAGATGAGTTGCGGCGCCTTTTCCTCGAGGAGGCGGTTGCGGCGGACGGCGTCAAGAGCGGCGTTGCGCGCGACCTGGAAAAGCCAACCCGAGGGATTCTCGGGAACGCCGCTGTGTGGCCACAGCTGCAGCGCCTTCAGCAGCGACTCCTGCACCACCTCTTCCGCCAGCTCGAGGTGCTCGGGCCCGAGCAGCCGGGTAAGGTAGGAGACCATCTGGCCCGCCGCGGAGCGGAACAGATGGTCCACCAGACCCTGCACGTGGCCGCCGGGTAACGAGTCCATCAGGAAGCGCCGGGAATGGTGTCCACCTGGCGCACCTCGATGGTACCGCCGTATTCCAGCCCCGGGCAGTCGCGGCTGATCTCCACCGCCTGCTGGTAGCTGGCCGCCTCGATCAGGTAGTAGCCGCCCAGGACCTCTTTGGTTTCACTGTAGGGGCCGTCGGTCACCCGCGGGTTGCTGCCGCCGCGCATCACCTTACCGGGGTCGTCGGCCAGCTTGTGGCTGGCCACGAAGGCGCCCTTCTGCCGCAGCTTCTGTCCCCAGGCCATGAACTTGCCAATGGCCTTTTGCATTTCCTCCGGGGAGAGGCTGGTCCATTTGGCAGGGTTGTCGTAGAGCAGGAGCATGTATTGCGCCATGGTGGTGTCCTTTCTTATCGCACCCGGGTGAAGGTGGTGTGCTCGGTGAACTTGGTCTTTCCGTTCTCCACAAAGCGCCAGTCGGTGGAGAAGCGGTCGTTGTCGAGGAAGCGGAAACTGGCGTTATGCATGTGGCCGGCGCCGGCCGCCGCCAGGCCGGTGGCGTCGAGGAACTCGAAGGCCACTTCGCCGTTGGTGCCGATCCCCTTGGCGGCCATGCGCGGCTGGTTTCCGGCGACGCAGTAGTGCGTCAACAGCAGGCGATCGCCATCCACGGTATAGGTGGTGATCATCTCCTGGTCCTTGCCCATCTCCTCGTTGGAGAAGCGCTCGATCACTACCGAGCCGCCCGCGGTGACCTCGAACACGGTGCGCGACTTGCCCATGGCGCCGTTGCCCTCCCATTCCCCGGCCAGCGACTTGAACTTGGCCAGGGCCAGCTGCGCCGGCGAAGACGGAGCCTTGTTGTCGGCCGCCCAGGCAGCCGAGGCCAGCGCGACCACAACCGCGAACAACACGATTCGATACCTCATGGTGTGCCTCATTGGGGTCGGACTAGGCCTTCGCGGCCCCACCCCCTCTTTCCGACTTGAAGACGAACGAGGATAGGGGAAATCGACAAAGAAAAACAAAAAAGATGAACGCAGAGGGCGCAGGGAACAGCGGCCCCCGTGAAACCTCCGCGACCTCTGCGCTAATGCTTCTCTTGGCGGACCAGGGACTCCAGCCTGGCCAGGGCAGGTTCGAGGCGCTGCAGGTGATTGAGCACTGGGGCGAAGATGTCGCCCAGGCGCTGAAAGCGGTCGAGCACGTTGGCGATGTGGAACTGCGCCGGGGTGAGGCCGGGCCGCACCTCCCACCATTCCAGCGGGGTGGCCACGGGCGCGCCGGGGTGGGCGCGCAGAACGTAAGGCGCGGAGATGGTCTTCTCTTTGCCGATCTGCAGGTAATCGAAGTAGACCTTGCCCTTTTCCCGCTTCTCCACTTTGCGAGGGAGGGTGAAGAGGTCGGGGCGCTCGGCGGCGACCAGGCGCGCCAGGATCTCGGCGAAGGTGCGGGCCTGCTCGTAGCTGTAGTGCGGCTCCAGGGGGACATAGATGTGCAGGCCGTCGCCGCCGGTGGTCTTGGGCCAGCCCGCGAGGCCGAGCTGGTCGAGGCGGCGGCGCAGCAGCAGGGCAGCTTCGACGATGCGGTCGAAGGCGCAGTCCACCGGGTCAAGGTCGAGCAGGATGAAGTCGGGATGGTAGAGCGAGCCGATGCGGCTCATCCAGGGGTTCTGGTCGATGCAGCCCAGGTTGGCGAGGTAGAGCAGGGAAGCACGGTCGTCGGCCAGGGCGAAGCGGGTGAGCTTGTTGCCGGTCTCCACCGGCTCGATCCGCATCCACTCGGGGAAACTGGGAGGCACGTTCTTCTGAAAGAAGTAGTCGGCGTCGATGCCGTTGGGGTAGCGCTTGAGGGAGAGCGGGCGGTCTTTCAGATGAGGGAGCAGCAGGGACGCGACCGCGTCGTAGTAGTTGAGGACGTCGCGCTTGGTGTAGCCCTCGCGGGGGTAGAAGACTTTCCTCAGGTTGGTGAACTTAAGGCGGCGGGAGTCGATGTCGAGGAGGACCTCGGTCTGTCCACTGGCGAGGAGGGGCCCGCGCGAGGGCGCCCTCACCCCAGCAGGCGAAACCCGCGCCTGCTGGGGACCCCGGTCGCGGGCTACAACTTCGCTCTTCTCTACATCGGTTTCGCGGATGACGTCGGCAGCGGCCACGTCCGGTCGGATGCCGACGAATACGGGCGCTCGCAAGCGGTCGTCGTGGGTCCAGGAGCTGAAGCGCACGGTGCAGGCCACCTCCGGCTTCACCCAGGTGGTGTTCTTGGGCACGTCGGCCGGGGTCTTGAACGGCGACTTTGCCGTCACCAGCGGCTTCAGCAGCTTGTGGACGGCTTCCAGCGAGCGCTGGTCGAAGCCGGAGCCGGCGTTGCCGGCGTAGATAAGGTCCTTACCGCGGTAGTAGCCGAGAGCGAGGGAGCCGAAGGGCTGGCGCTCCACCCCGGTCATGCCGCCGATGACGAACTCCTGCTGCGCCACCACCTTCACCTTCAGCCAGTTGCTGCTGCGCTTGCAGTCGTAGCGCGAGAGGGCGCGCTTGGCGACCACGCCCTCCAGGCCGCTGGCGCGGGCGGCGTCGAGCAGTTGCTTGCCGTTGCCGGTGAAGTGGTCGGAGAAGCGCACCAGCTCGCTGGGCTTGAGCACCGATTGCAGCAGGCGCTTGCGCTCGCTGAGAGGGAGGTCGCGCAGGTCGTGGCCGTCGAGGTAGAGCAGGTCGAAGGCGTAGAGCGCGACCGGGCGCTCGCGCCGGAGTTGGGGAACGGCCTTGGTGGAGGCCATCATGCGCGGCTGCAGCCGGCCGAAGTTGGGGCGGCCTTGCTCGTCGAAGGCGACGATCTCGCCGTCGAGAATGGCGGAATCGGCGTGCAGCGCGGAAGGAATCTCCAGCAGTTCAGGGTACTGCTGGTTCATCAGGTTGCCGGAACGGGAGACAAGGCGGACGCCGCCGGAGGCGGCCGCGCCACGTGAGCTGCGTTGTGCCGGCACTACGAACACCAGGGCGCGGACGCCGTCCCATTTGACCTCGTACACCCACTCAGCGCCTTCGGGCAGGGAGGAGGACGGGCAGGCGAGCATGGGGGCGAGGTCGTGGGGCATGCCGGCCGGCTTAGCGCCGGCGATCTGCGCCAGATCGAGCTTGGGAGTGGCGACGCTGCGCAGGTCGCTCTCGGAGTCGTAGCCGGCGCGGGCGGCGAAATCCTTCTTCTTCAGCAGGAGCCACTCGTTGCCCTTGCCGCGCTTGGTGCGCACCAGGGCGAACTCGCCCACCAGCTTGTGGCCATGGAGGCGGAACTTCAAGTCGCCGCGCTCCCACATCTCGGCGGGCGAGCGCTCGCCCAGCCACTCGTAGGTGCCCTTGTCCCATAACAGGACCGAGCCGGCGCCGTAGTTGCCTTCGGGGATGGTGCCCTCGAAGTCGCCGTACTCGATGGGATGGTCCTCGACCAGGACGGCCATCCGCTTCTCCGCCGGATCCAGGGTCGGTCCTCGCGGGACCGCCCAGGACTTGAGCACACCGTCCATCTCCAGGCGCAGGTCATAGTGCAGGCGGCGGGCGCTATGTCGTTGGATACAAAAGCGGTTAGCTGCCGTCGAAGGGGCCAGGCCGGGGGGCTCTGGAGTTTTCTTGAAGCGCCGCTTGCGGCGGTAATCATCTAGTGACATCGGTCACTCGGAACTTTGAGCACTCCAGATTCTGTGGTATAGACCAGCGGATTCCCCCGATTCGCCCCGGGGAGAGGAACAACATGGCAAGCACTGTCTGGAAGGGACACCTGACCTTCGGGCTGGTGTCGCTCCCTGTCCGATTGTATAGCGCGGCCCGCAGCGAGACCGTCAGTTTCAACCTGCTGCACAAGGCCGACCACTCCCGCATCAAGCAGGTCACCTTCTGCCAGGCGGAGGACCAGGCCGTCCCTCGCTCGGAGCTGGTGAAGGGCTTCGAGTACGAGAAGGACCGCTACGTGGTGATCGAGGACGAGGAGATCAAGAAGGTCGCCCCCAGGACGGCGAAGACCATGGAGATCCTGGAGTTCGTGAAGTCCGCCGACGTGGATCCCATCTACCTGGAGAGCTCCTACTACCTGGCGCCGGAGGAGGCCGGGGTGAAGCCGTACGCGCTGCTGTTCGAGGCGCTGCGCCGGTCGGGCTACGTGGGCGTGGCCAAGGTCGCCATGCACAACCGCGAGCACATCGTGATCCTGCGGCCGGGCGATAAGGGCATCCTGCTGCACACCATGTACTACCAGGACGAGATCCGGGAGGTGGAGGAATTCCAGACCGATACCTCGCTGGTGAAGGACAAGGAGCTGGAACTGGCGAAGTCGCTGATCGAGTCGCTGGCCGCCGACTTCGAGCCGCAGAAGTACAAGGACGAGTACCGCGAGAACCTGAAGGCCATGATCGAGGCCAAGGTCAAAGGCCAGGAGATCGTGGAGGTGGCCGGGCCGCAGCGCCTGGCGCCGGTGGTGGACATCCTGGAAGCGCTGAAGATGAGCCTGGCCGAGGTGAAGAAGCCGGCGCGTTCCGCCAATGGGAAGCCGGCGGCGGTGGCGGCGCCGCAGCCCGTCGCCGAGCCGACCACCAAGCATCGCCGCACCCGGCGGGCGAACGCGGGGTAAACTGGAGATGGCCATGCCTGCCAGCCCAAGTCGCTGCGAAGTCTATCGCTCCGAGGGCTACGACCCGACCGGCGAGCACAGCGTCCGCTGCAACGCCGCCGGCGAGTACTGCGACAGTTGCGAACTGACGGTGTGCGCGGCCTGCCACAAGGAACTGGGCGTCAACCACCTGCGCAAGAAGACGCCGGGGCGTGCGGTCAGCTTCCCGCCCGGGCAGCGGGCCAAGCGGACGAACTAGCTCCATCGCCGAGAACGCCCAGAGCGCCGAGAATAATCCTGGTCTTCCTGATCCGTGAAGATCCGCCGGCAATCCGTGAGAATCCGTGGGCTGCTGTGGGTGTTGTTGGTATCGGTGTGTGCCACGGCTGCCGAAGTCCCGCTCATCCCTCGCGACGTCCTCTTTGGAAATCCTGAAAAGCTTTCGCCGCGCATCTCGCCGGATGGCGCCCGGCTGGCGTACATCGCGCCGCATGAAGGCGTGCTGAACGTCTGGCTGAAGACCCTCGGCCGAAGCGATGACCGGGTGCTGACCAGGGAGTCGCGCCGCGGCATCCAGGAGGTCTGGTGGCAGCCCGACGGCGAGCACCTGCTCTTCCTGAAAGACCGCGACGGCGACGAGAATTTCCACGTCCACCAACTCGACCTGGCCGCCGGCGAGGTGCGCGACCTGACGCCGCATGAGGGCGTGCAGGCGGAGATCCTGCGGCTCGATCCCAGCCACCCACACACCGCGCTGATCGGCATGAACCTTCGCGACCGCACCGTCCAGGACGCGTACCGGCTCGATCTGCGGACGGGCAAGGCGGAACTGGCGGCGGAGAACCCCGGCGACGTCGAGCAGTGGGCAGCCGACCGCGCCCTGGTCGTCCGCGCCGCGCGGGCGCGGCTGGGCGATGGCAGCACCGAGATACGAGTGCGCGAGGCCGCCGATAAGCCCTGGCGTGTCCTGCTGAAGTGGGCATGGGACGAACTGGCCGGGACGATTGCCGGCTTCACGCCCGACGGCAACGGGCTGTGGGTGGTCTCGAGTGTCGGGTCCGATACCGGGCGGCTGCGGGAAGTGGATGTCGCGACCGGAAAGGGCCGGGTGTTGGCGCACGACCGCCGCTCCGACCCGCAGCGCGTCCTGCTGCACCCCTCGCGGCACACCCTGTTGGCGGTGCGGTACGCCTTCGACCGCGCCGACTGGCGGGTCCTCGACCCCGAACTGCGCGGCGACTTTGCGCGCCTGGAGCGGGAGCAGCGCGGCGACTTCGACATCATCAGCACGGACCGCGAGAACCGGCGCTGGATCGTGGAGTACGAGAGCGACGTGCGGCCCTCCGCCTTCTACCTGTACGACCGCCAGACCAAGAAGCTGGACTTCCTGTTCAGTACCCGCCTGAAGCTGGAGCAGTACGCGCTGGCGGCGACGAAGCCCGTCTCCTACCGCGCCGCCGACGGCATGCTCATCCACGCTTACCTGACGCTGCCGCCCGGAGCGAAGGGTCCGCAGCCGCTGGTGGTGTGGGTGCACGGAGGCCCCTGGGACCGCGAGTACTGGGGCTTCCACGCGGGCGTGCAGTGGCTGGCGAACCGCGGCTACGGCGTGCTGATGGTGAACTTCCGCGGTTCCACCGGCTACGGCAAGACCTACGTGAACGCCTCCAACGGGGAGCGCGGCCGCAAGATGAACACCGACCTGGTGGACGGCAAGGACTGGGCGGTGCGCCAGGGCTACGCCGATCCCAAGCGCGCGTGCCTGTACGGCGTCAGCTACGGCGGATACGCCACGCTGGCGGCGCTGGCTTTCACCCCGGCGGAGTGGACCTGCGGCGCCGAGGCCTTCGGCGCCAGCAACATGGTCAGCCTGATCCGCTCCTTCCCGCC
>CAYTPH010000052.1:9089-12126 GCA_964439635.1 uncultured Terriglobales bacterium | reverse complement strand
GCTCCGGATCGATGTTGTTGGCCACCCGCAGCACCACCTCGCGCACGTCCTGCACGTCGCAGTCCTCGTCCACCACGATGACGCACTTGGTGAACATCGCCTGCCCCATCGCCCAGATGCCGCTCATGACTTTGCGGGCATGACCGGGATACGACTTTCTGATGGAAACGATCATCAGGTTGTGGAAGACCGCCTCGACCGGCAGGTTCACGTCCACGATCTCCGGCAGGGTGACCTTCATCAACGGCAGGAAGATGCGCTCCACGGCCTTGCCCATGTAAGCGTCCTCCATCGGCGGCTTGCCCACGATGGTGGTGGCGTAGATAGGGTCCTTGCGGTGAGTGACGCAGGTGACGTGGAAGACCGGGTACTCGTCGGCCAGCGAGTAGAAGCCGGTGTGGTCGCCGAAAGGGCCCTCGCTGCGCAGTTCGTCCAGGTTGACGTACCCTTCCAGGACGATCTCGGCGGCGGCCGGAACCTCCAGGTCCACGGTCTCGCACTTCACCAGCTCCACCGGCTTGCCGCGTAGGAAGCCGGCAATGAGGAACTCCTCCACGTCCGGCGGCGCCGGCACGATGGCGGCGAAGGTCAGCGCCGGCTCGGTGCCGATGGCCACCGCCACTTCAAGCTTTCCTTTAACTTTCTCTCCCGCGGGGTTGATAGCCCCACCGCCGGAGCGGGCCATGATGTCAACGGCGGCGGAACGATTCGGCGGCGAGGACGCCGCCGATACAGCCGGCGAGACGCCAGCGTTACCAGCACCAGCGGCCTGGCGCATCGCGTCGCGGTAATGCTCGGCGGCGACCTTCTGGCGCTGCCAGTGCATGCCGCAGGTGCGCTCGTCGTACACCTGCATGCGGTACATGCCGACGTTGCGCTTCCCCGTTCGCGGGTCGCGGGTGACGACGCACGGCAAGGTGATGAACCTCCCGGCGTCCAGGGGCCAGCACTTCAGGATGGGAAAGTCCAGCAGCGAGAAGCCCTCGCGCTTGATCACTTCCTTGCACGGCCCGGTGCCGACGGTCTTGGGAAAGAACTTCCCCATCTCCGCCAGCATGGGCAGCATCTTGATCTTCTCCAGCAGGCCCTCGGGCGACTTCACGTCGAGGAACTGGTGGATGCGGGCCGCCACCTCGTCCAGCGAATCCACCCCCAGCGCCAGCTTCATGCGCTCCGCCGACCCGAACTGGTTGATGAGCACCCGCGCGCCGGGGTAGCCCTTCACGTTCTCGAACAGCAGAGCCGGGCCGCCGCCGGCAGACTTGCTCACGCGGTCGGTGATCTCCGTGATCTCCAGGATGGGCGACACTTCGGCGCGGATGCGGCGCAGCTCGCCCGCCCTCTCCAGGGCGGAGATCCACTCCCGCAGGTCGGCATAGGCCATGGATGCTGGGCTCCGTGGAACGCGCCATTATACGGGAGGCCGCGGCAACCACCAGGCTTGACGGACTGCTCTCCACAGACGGAAACGGCCGCTCTCGCGGCCGCGTGACTCTCTTATCAATGCTGGAGCGGGGTACGGGAATTGAACCCGTGTCACCGGCTTGGGAAGCCGGGGCACGACCACTATACCAACCCCGCTCAAGGGTCATTTTACAACAGCGCAGGCGGCGGACTGGGCGGCGCGGGACCAGGCGGTCATGCCGCCGACCACGTTGACCACGTCGCGGAAGCCGGCGCGGCGCAGGATGCTAGAGGCGACGGAAGAGCGGTAGCCGCTGCCACAGATGACGTGGATGGCGCGGTCGTGGGGCAGCTCGGCGGCGTGCTGCGGCAGGTGGCCGGCCATGATGTGCTCGGCGCCCTCGATGTGGCCGGAGTTCCACTCGCCGTCGGAGCGGACGTCGAGGACAAAGGCGCCGCGGTCGAGGCGCTCGCGCAGCTCGCCGACGGAGATCTGCGGCAGGTGGTCCTGCGGATAACCGGCCTCGATCCACGCCTTCATGCCGCCCTTCAGGTAACCCACCACATTGTCGAGGCCGACGCGGATGAGCGAGCGGCGGGCGTGCTCGTAGCCGGCGCTGTCGTCGCCGACCAGCAGGATGGGGCGGTCGTAGGGCACCACCCAGCCGGCCCACATCGAGAGGTTCTGGTCGCCGCCGATGTTGAAAGCGCCGGGGAGGTGCGCGCCGCCGAAGGCCTCGGGGCGGCGCAGGTCGATGACCACCGCTTCCCCGTCCTCGACCAGGCGGCGAAAGTCGGCGGGCGGGATGGCGCGGTCCCCAGGGATGCCGTTGAGGATGGCGGCGCCGTCGGAGTTCACCCGCTTCATGCGCTTGTAGTACTCGGGAAAGGGCGGGACGGTGGAGAGGATGTGCTCGATGAAGTGGCCGCGGTCGCGGTCGAGGAAGTAGGGGTTGCAACATCGCTCGTAGCCGAGGGTGGACTGCTGGCGCTCGCTCATGCCGGAGCCGCAGAGGGAGCCGGCGCCGTGGGCGGGGTGGACCTCGACGCCGTCGGCCAGGGCGGAGAGCTTGTCGCGGATGCTGTCGAAGAGCTGGCCGGCGAGGCGGCGCTTGGCGCCCTCGCCCAGCAGGTCGGGGCGACCGAGCGAGCCGACGAAGACGAAGTCGCCGGAGAGCAGCGCCATGGCGTCGCGGCAGCGGGCGTCGTCGTGGACCAGGAAGGAGAGGTGCTCGGGAGTGTGGCCGGGTGTGTGCAGCGCCGAAAGCCGCAGCGAGCCGACGGTGAGCTCTTCCCCGTCGCGGAACGCGCGGTGGGAGAAGGCGTACTCGAAGTCCTCGCCGGAGTCGTGGGCGCTGAGCCAGAGCTCGGCGCCGGTGGCCTGGGCCAGCTCGCGGGCGCCGGAGGCGTAGTCGGCGTGGATGTGGGTCTCCAGGATGTGGGTGATGCGCAGATTGCGCTCGGCGGCGTACTGGAGGTAGGTATCCATGTCGCGCTTGGGGTCGACGATGAGGACGGAGGCGCCGGATTCGAGGGCGTAGGAATAGTGAGCAAGGCCGGGGACTTCGAAGCGGTGCAGGCGCATGGAACCTCCGGGAGCCCGCCCTCAGTCTAGTCCGGGGTGCCGTCCGCG
>CAYTPH010000052.1:0-9079 GCA_964439635.1 uncultured Terriglobales bacterium | reverse complement strand
TGGGGAGCCTACTATTCCTCCTTACATTGGGCAGGTGGCACCGACGTGTACACCTTAGCGCATGGAACCTCCGGGGCGGAGGTTAGTGTAGCCCAGACGAGCGAGAGTGGCGCGTCGGGGTGTCCGCCGCGTGACAGCCGGAGGTGCGGGCATCCTCCGAAACCCGCCCGGCCGGCGGGCCGTATGTGATGCTAGTGGGTCACCCGGAACCTTGTCGGCGGCACCACCGCCCGCTCGCCGGGATTGTAGTAGTCGAAGAGCAGCGAGGGCGCGGTGAGCGCGTCCACGGCGAGCAGCGGGCGGAAGCTAAACTCGAAGCTGCGCGCGCTCTCCCTGGGCCACAGGTAGAGCACCACGCGGTCCGGCAACACGTCGTAGCGATACAGGCCGTCGTCGGCGTCCCGCGCGCGGCCGAGCGATTCGCGGTCCACATCGGCTCCGGGCGGAAGGCCGATCTCCGCCAACAGCATGCCGGTTCCGGCGGAGCGCTCCACCGCGATGTTCGCGCGGACCAGTTCTCCCTGCGACAGGCTGGTGCGGTCATACGACACCGCGAGGCCCACAACCGCCGAAGGTCTTGGCCGCTGCGGCGAATCCCAGGGCAGGAAGAAGCGCCCGGAGATTTGCGCCGAGGCAAGCCGCGCGCCGCTTCCCCGCAGCTCCACGACGTTGTTTCCCGCCGCCATGGCGGAGCTGAGGTCGACGATGGTGGCGGGTCGGGCGCCGCCCCCGGCGGGGATCTCGGCCGTCGTAAGCCGCTGGCCGTTCACCGTGATCTCAAGAGAGTACGCCCCCCCGGCGGAGTCGGGCAGCAGCAACAAGGCATCGAGCACGCTGACGGTCGCCTGGGTGGAGAGCCATCCACCGTACGCATCCTTGTTGCTGAGCAGGAACACGAACCCGCGTGCGGCGGGCCCGTCGTTCAGGATGGCCGCGCCGGAAGTGCCGGCCGCTAGCGCCTGCACGACCAGTGCCGTGTTCTCCAACCGTCCCGAAAGGCCCCAGCCGTGGAAGGGAGTGCGGCTGCTGTCCCAGTAGCTGCCGTCGCGTGTACGCTGCTCCATATCACGAAGCCGAAGCACCGCCTCGCCTGCCATCCCGGATTTGCCGGCGGCGTGGGCAGCGAGAACGAAACCGGCCAGCGCATAGGGGTCCGGCTTGGCCTCAACCGCACGCTTCAGGAAGTCGAGCGCGCGGAGAAGCTTGGCGTCCTCGGCGGCACCGGCCTTCCCATCACCCGAGGCGGCGGTGGCGGCGAGCACCCAGGCGACATACGCCGAGACTTGCGGGCTGTACGCTGCGTCCGCCTTCCAGTTTCCGTCGGCCGCCTGTTGCTGCAGCAGCCACTGGCGCGTCTCCTGCACCAGCTCGTCATCCACCGGAATCACGCTTTCGGCGTCATGGAGGAAGCGCAAAGCGTAGGCGGTAAGGGCCAGGTCGGCGCTGGACCCACCCCAGTAGCTGAAACCGCCGCCGGGCGCGCGGTAATTGAGGAGCCGCTGGTAACCCACCTCGGCATAGCGGAGGGCCCGCCGCGTTGTGGCCGACTCGGGCATCTGCCGCGCCCGGACGTAGCGCAAAAGCATGACGCTGGGGTAGGTGGAGGAAATGGTCTGCTCGGCACATCCTGTCGGACGCTGCAACATCGCTTCCAGCGCCCCGGAGAGGTGAGATGCGACGTCGGGGTAGATGCGCAACTCGGCGTGGCGTCCGTGGGCGAGCGCCTCCTCCGGCAGCGAGAATTCCAGCCGGGTGCTGTCACTGAACAGGCGCATGCTGCTGAGCAGGACTTCCTGCCCGTTCGGACGGACAGAGACGGGACGCTCCACGGCATCGGCGACGTCGTGGGAGCGTGCGGTGACCCGCTGGGGCGCGCCGTCCACCGGTCGCAAGGCACGGAAGCTGAGCGACGCCACGGTCACATCGTCGGGTTGGACCATTGCCTCCACCCTCGGCGGGCCGACGATCTCGTACCAAGGTTGCGGCGTAATCTCCACTGCGACCTGCTGCGCCTGCGGCAGGTAGTTCCTGAGCGGGAGACGAAGGCTGATGCGGTCGCCCTCGGTCAGCACCTTGGGCGGGTCGTGCTCCACGAAGAAGGGCTGGAACGAAGACATCTCCCGGTCCGCCACGCCGACCTTACCGTCCTGGGTAGTGGCGATGACGGACAACTTCCAGGTGGTGATGTTGTCAGCCATGGGGAAACGCAGGGTGGCGCGGCCGCGAACGTCGGTTTCGAGAGCGGGCTCCCACAGCAGCGTTTCCGGGAAATATTCACGCAGCCGGGGCGTGGCCAGCGGGCGCACGTTGGGCAGCGACTGCACGGACGTGCCGACCGCCGTTGAAGTGGTATCCACAGTGACCGGCGCCGCCGACACTTCCACCGTCTCGGTGACCGCCCCCGTCTCCAGAGTGATGCTTACCTCGGTGGCCAGGCCGGCGCGGACGGGTACGGAAGCGAAGCCGCCGGTCTTGAAGCCCGGCAGATTCGCGAAGACGCTATACGAACCCGGGGGGAGGTCGAGCAGGTAGAAGCGGCCCTCCTCATCCGTCAGTACCTCAAACTCGGCCTTGCCGACAATGTGACTAGCTACCACGCGGGCGGAAGGCACGACCGCGCCCGTCAAGTCGCAAACCACGCCGACGATGGCGCCTTTGGCTGAGTCGGCCGGCTTGGGCGTGCGCGGCGGCAGCTCCGGCGACAGCACCAGGTACTGGAAGACCGCGAGCCGGAAGTCGTCTCTCGTGCCGGGCAGCCGGTCGGGACCGCCGCTGAACAACACGATCTGCAGCACCTGCTGCCCGGGAATGGCCGGTGGCAGCCGGCGTCCGCTCTCCGGAACGGTGAAGCGCAGCGAGGCGTCGCCAGGGGGGACCGCCGACTTGAGCACGCGAATGTGCAACTCGCTGTCCCAGGGGTCGCGCAGCATGCCGCCGGGGACGCCGGATTGAAGCAGCAGGCTTCGTACGCGCGAGGGCTCTTCCGGCAGGGCGCCGGATCGCGCAAGCTCTTCCCGCAACGCCGCGTTGACCACGCCGGAGGCGACCGCGAAGTAGTCGAACGGACGGGTCCAGACCAGGATGTCGTCGGACTCTGGGGTGGGCACGAAGCGGCCGTCGGGTCCGGCGCTCCGTACGTTCAAGGCAAAGACCCTCTCCGCCGTGGAGAATTCGAAACGGTAGGGATGGCCCCAGGGATCGCTGAGCAGCCCGGCCGGTACTCCTGCCCGGACCAACTCTTCGCGGATCGAGTCGGAGTCCTTCAGCACCTCTCCGGTGCGCCGCTGGTACTCGGAGAGAACACGCTCCAGCACCGCGCCCACCGGCCGGAAGTATTCGCGATGGAAGGTGAGGATGGGAAAATCGTCGGCGGTGTCGGGCCGCTTGTCTGGCCCGGCGCTGGAGATGACGGTCGTGTGGAAGGCCCTCACGTCGAAGCCGGCGAGCAGCGGTGAGCCCCAGGGATCGCGCAAGCCGTCGAATCCGATGCCGGCGGCAGCAAGCAACCGCCTTAGGTCGCCCACGCTCCGCGGATACTCGGAGCGCTCCTGCCACGCCTGCTCCAAAACCTTCGTGACGGGAGCAAGACGGCCCCGCAGCACGGGCGCGAACGTCTCCAGCAGCGAATAGCCGCGATCCTCCCATCCGAAGAGCGACACCTCGGAGCCGGAGTAGTCGGAGTTCAATACGACCTCCGCGAGGAGATCCAAGTCTGGGGGGATGGTCGCGTCGGATTCCAACACTTCCAGACGACTGCGAGAGTAACCGGCGACCTCCGAAGCACCGGAGTCGGGAAGCCGGAAGCCGAAGACCCCAATATCACCCTCAGCCCGCGCCCGCTCCTCCACCGCTCGGTCGAAGGCGACCGCCCCTATCACCGCACGCACGCCAGCGCCTTCGGGAGAGTGGACCCGCAGGGCCGCACTGGCCTGTTCGCCGGGGCGGTACTGGCGCTTGTCCAGGCGCAACCCGATGTCGAGGGAGCCTTTGAACGGGTAAACGACCGAGCGCGAGGCCTGCGGATAGGCGTACCTCGACTCCGCGCGCGTCAAGGAATAGGCCATGATGGTGAGCACGCCGCGATATCGCGGCTGGTACGGCATCAACACCGTGGCTCTGCCATTGCGCAGGCTGAGCGCCGTGGACCGCAATACCTCGCCATCGCGCAGCAGGTCCAGCATCACCGTGCCCGAGCGCTCGACGGAACGGAGTTCGACCTGGAGCGGCTCCCCCGGACGATAGATGCTCCGGGGAACGTCGAGCGCAACCGTGCCGTTCCCTTCGCCGTAGGCTCTCAGGTAGCAGGGAACGCGGCTGGTCCTCCCGTCGGGGGCGGTCGCGACCACTGTTATCCAGTTGCCATAGCCACTGCCGGGAAAGCGCAGCCGGCGGGCTTTCGCGACGCCGTAGCTGTTGGCGCGCAGCGTCGCCAGCAGAAGGCCGGGCGTGCCGCTGTCGTCCCCGGCATGGATCTGCAGCCGCACTCCGGCAGCGGGCCCGCCGTCGGCGAACGAGGCGGTGATATAGACGTCCTGCGGAAGCTCGTCCGTCCCTCCCCTTCCCCAGGGCGCGAGCGCATAGACCTGGATGGCGCCGACGGCGACCCTCAAGTCGAACCGGCGATGCTCGGTGCGGCCGGTAGAAGGGTCCGTAAAGTAGGCGACGTGCCTGAGGTCGCGGTGCTGCTGGTAGCGGTCGCCGTTCAACTCGGCGTGATCTTCGGCCAGCGGGATGCGGGCCACGAAGCGGCCGTCCGGCCCGGTATCGCCTTCGAACGCGGCGGTCTCCTCGACCTCCCATGCCCTCCGAAACGGATCCCACGTCCGGTCCCCTTCCCGGACCACGCGCACGTGGCCGCGCGGGAGCGGCTTGCCGAACACCTGCTCCGCCCGCACTTCCACCTGGGCATCCTGGCCGGGCAGGTAATAGGCTCGGTCGGGCTTCACCACGACAAAGAAGTTGGGCAGGTCGTAACGGCTGACGCGAACCTGGTGGGCTTGGCCATGCCCGCCGGTATCGTCCGGTTCCAGGTGTAGCGAGTAATCGCCGAGCGCCGTGTTCTCCGGGACCTTCCAGTCGGCGCTGACCACTCCATAGGCCGAGGTGGTGAGCTCGGCGCGATGCAGCAGTGTGTTGTCGTCGTCGCGGATGGTGAGCACCAGCCGCAGGTCACGGATGGCGCGGCGTTCTCCGTCCAGGACTACGGCGCGGTAGTGGAGGACCTGGCCGGGCTGGTATAGCGGCTTATCGGTGTTGACGATGTACCGAAGCTGCCGCTTGAGGTCGATCTCCTGCTCCGCTTCCCGGCTCCAGCCACGATGCGTCGCTCGGACCCGCAGGGTGGCGGTGTCTTCCGGAGTGGTTGCCGGCAGGCGCAAAGCAAGGGTGGCGTGCCCACCCACGCCGGTGGTCGCGGTGGCCGTAATCGGGCCAGCGTTCAGAGTCAGCTCGGCGGAGACATGGACCCCCGCGAGCGCTGCGTTGCTCACCGGGTGGGCTGTGCGGACACGGATGACCAATTGGCTGCCGCTGACCGCCACCTGCGGAGCCGCCACCCGCAGCTCCACCAGGTCGGGTGTGATGGCAGCCAGATCGAGGATGTCTTCCTGAGGCGGCCCCTCCGTAAAGGCGATCACGTATCGCAGCCGCGTATACAACAGCGTCTCTGTTGTTCCCGTCAACGGCAGGCGGGCGCGCACCACCGCGCGCCCACCGGACAGCTTGGCCGCCGGTTCCGCAACCGCCAGCACACGGTCGTCCGGGGCAAGGAGTTGGAGGAGAGCCTTGCCGAAAGGCGGATGGTGGGCTGGTACCTCGATGGCTACTGCGACCGCTCCCGGTTCCAGTCTTGCCGCGACGTTCGGACGAGAGTCGGCCGCGCGCAATATGGCCGGGGAGAGCGCCAGGAAAGCACAGGTCAGCAGGAGCCCACGCCAAATGCCCAGAGTTGTAACCCATCTTGCCGCCGTGAGCAGGCGAGTGGCCCACCCTTTCGCGATTTTGAATTCATCAAGCAAACAAAGATGTGGGTGCCCCACCCCTTTGCGCCGGCGGGTTTCCGGCGCAAAGCGTGGGAGGCACAGACGTGTGCACTTTACCTCAAGAAGTGACTCGATCAATCTGGGGGGAGAATGTTGTTCTGGAATCAGAACAGAGAAGCAGGTCCAGCTAGGCAGTGGCCGGTCGGGGGCGCACCGGGCGCCGCGCTTCGTGGCTTGCGGGAGGTGACCCTGCCGCCGTCCGGCTCAGCTCGCGGGTACGTACGCGCCGCGAGATCTTCCGCTTGCGCGCCCGTCCGAATCTCGATTTGCCTCCGTTGCGTCCTGACACAGTGGGTGCCCTCCCTTCAGCCCCTGCGGTCTGCCAAACATTCCGCCTAACGGCCGAAGAACCAAACGATCGCAAGGGTCAACATCACCATCGGGACCGCCAGGAGGGCGACCTTCAAACGCTTAGCCGCGTACAGGGCCTCGTGGTCGCGGTTCTTCCGCAGCCAGGCCTGCCATACGGCATCATCGAGGGGCACGGTAGCCGCGCGCGACTCCGAACTCGCTCTCTTCACGGTCGCTCCTTCTTCCGGGCCAATAAGTGACACGGGCAAGTGCAGCCCGGTAGGGTGCACTCGGAATGCCGCGGCTCGGGCGAGGCCGAGCAGAAGCTAGAGATCACCGCCGGCCAGACGCCCAGCGGATACCCGCGAAATGCACTCTCCGTCGCGGCGGGACTCTCGTCACCGGCATGCTTAGTGACCGCCATCGCGCACCTCGCCGCTGTCGCCGGCAGAGCCTTGCAGGAGACCCGCCGCGGCCGTCACGGAAGGGCGTACGGCGACAGGAGGCATCTCCGCGCTGAACTTGGCGCCGCAGAGCTCGCACACAAACCGCTGGATGGCCATCTGCTCGGGATCGAACATGTCCACTTCGAAATCATGCTGGTTGGGGCAGCGCACCACCGCGCGCCCGGTCACACGCAATCTCATGCTTTGCCCTTTCGCGCCCGCCGGCTTCCGTCGTCCGGCGGTTGTACGTTCAGAATGAAGTGCAGCGTGGCCAGGAGGAACTCTGGAGGGTCCGCCTTGGCCACCAGTGCGTCGACTGCCCTCAGAGAACCAGCTGGAATCCTCGCATGGTTGGTCATGATGACGATCGGAAGGCGCGGGCTGGACCGCCTGACGCCGGAGGCGATGGACGAATCGTCCCGCAAGGCGCCGTCGTCGATGACCACGGCTTGAAGGGCTCGCGACGCCACCAGCAGAAGCGCCTGGGGGCCACTCGTGGCGCTGACGACGCCGTACCCACCGTCGCGAAGAATGGCCCTGTGGCTCGTGGACTTGGACGTGACGCGATCGAGGTAGAGGAGAGTACCCTTCGAGATCATTCGACTTTTGCCTCAAGGCACGCCTAGCCGCCGCACCACACACCCGTTGCCATGGTCTGGCTCCGCTGCTTGAGGGAGCCCAGCGTGTTGTTCTTCTGCAGGTGCCGCGGATGCACCGCCACCCGGACGTAAGGGATCCCGAGAAAGCGGCCGGCGGCGACGTCGGACACTTGCGCGCAGTTGTAGCCGGCGGCTGCCACGCGATTCAGGACGCTGCGCATGGCCCGGTTGACGGCACCGTCGCTACCGGGACCGATGGCGAATCCCCTGACGGTCCCGCCAATGAAGAAGAAGCTCCAGGCCGCCATGCGAAGGTCCTGGTCGAGAACGTGTCCGTTGGAATTCCCGACCAGCCGCCACGACGCCCAGTAGGGCTTCAGATGGAGCGGGACGGTCTCGGGGGTAAGCGTGCCCGACAGGATCAGGACAGTACCCTCTTGCAGCTTCACAAGGATTCACTTCCCGGCGTCCGGTCGGTGATGGACGCCATCGATAGTCGGGCATTCTGGCGAAAGGTGACCACGGAAAGGAGGAAGAGCGCGAGGGAGAGCGTGGTCGTCGCCAGGAACATCGTGCGGGGCAGTTCCACCGGTACGACGGGGTTGAAGAGCACCGCGACGGCGATGAATACAACAGCTGCCGCGACCCTGCTGGTCTGGAATGCTTGTACGGCGACCATGATCGCCCCCACGCACACCATCATTTGCACCATCACGGAATACCCGCCGTATGGCTGGACAAACAAGCCGACAAGCAGCGCCAGGACGGACACCCACTTCAGGATCTTGATGAACATAGTGACCTCGGTTCCGCAGACACCCGGACGGCGAGGCGGCTCGCGCCGCCCGCAGGCCGACCAGGGATGACGGCTGGGTTACGCCGCTGCTACGGCAGCAGGCTTGTGCAGCGTGGAGTTGGCCACCTTCGTCAGGCGGACCTTCGGCGCCCCGTCGAGCACCTTATCCAGGCTCTTGAGGACGTCCGGGTAGGCGCCGGTGCTGTAGGCATCCGCTTGTTCCTTCGTCTCCCAGATACTGATCGCGGTCACGTGCAGGCCGTCTTCGGAGGCCAGGGTGACTTCGTCCCGGAAGCCCGGCTGCTTGCGCAGGATGGGCAGAACGTCCTTCTCGAATGTCTCGGTGAACTGGGTGATGGAATTCGCTTTCAGGCGAGCGGATACGTGGCGAGCAAACATGTGTGACCCTCCTTGGTTGGTTGGCCGGTCGGCTAAGGAGGGAGAACTTCAGAAAGACTGACTTAGTTCAGAGGATCTGAAAGAGGAGAAGAGACTACTCACTCAAGTATCAGCCTACGCTCAAAGGAGTGGCTTGTCAACCCGCACGTCGCCCCTGCGCAAGGCGTGTACCTTGAGCCGGAGCCGACTGATCTCCTGGAACAACCGTGACGATTCCTGCAGGGCAGCTATCCTGTCCGCCAGATCCGTCGGCCGGTCCATCCGCGCTCGTCGATGTCGGGTTGCCGGGTGGAGTCCACAGAAAGTCCCGCGGCGATGGTACGACTAGAAAGGGAGACTCTTACGGCCGAAACGACCGCGGCAAGTACTTGGGGTTGTAGCTGACGCCGGAGGCCGCCCGTTGCACGGCGATCTCGACCAGTCCCTCCCGCTCCCTCATCAACTTGTGGACGGAACGGGAGCGTTCGCTTTCGCTGTCGAACTGCTCGACGTCCTGGAAATGCGCGA
>CAYTPH010000051.1:0-12346 GCA_964439635.1 uncultured Terriglobales bacterium | reverse complement strand
CTCGCCGGTGGGCTCGCCCTTGCGGTTGCGCAGTGGGACGGGCGTGATCTCTTCCTTGAGGCGGCAGGACTTCTGCGCCTCGCCGGCCAGCTTCTGCGAGCGCAGCGCGAACTCGTCCATCTGCTGGCGGCTGATGCCCTGCTGCTCGCCGTAGAGTTCGGCGGTCTGCGCCATGTAGAGGCCGCACTGGGTGTCGAGCAGCGCCACCATCAGCGAGTCTTCCATCTTGCCTTCGCCCAGACCGAAGCCCCAGCGAGCGCCGCGGATGACGTGCGGCGCCTGCGACATCGCTTCCATGCCGCCAGCGAGCACGGTGTGGGCCTCACCCAGCTGGATCATCTGCGCCGCCGAGACGATGGCCTGCAGGCCGGAGCCGCAGATGCGGTTCACGGTCAGCGCCGGGGGCTCGATAGGCATGCCGGCCTTGAGGGCCACGTGGCGCGCTCCGTAGAGGGCGTCGCCCGAGGTCTGCTGGGCGTTGCCCATCACGCAGTGGTCGAAGTCCTTGGGCTCCAGGCCGGCGCGCGCGATGGCTTCTTTGGCGGCGACTGCGCCCAGTTCCTGGGCGGTGAAGTCGCGCAGCTTGCCGCCGTAGCGGCCCATCGGGGTGCGCGCCCCGCTGACGATAGCGATGTCACTTGGATTAAGCATGGCTCCTACAGATAGGGGAATCTCGGGTGATACAAAACTAACGAGTTTACCAGAGGAAGGAAACGTCCACCACGGAGGCACGGAGACACTGAGAAATCACTTTCTTGTTCTCTCGTCTTCTCCGTGCCTCCGTGTCTCCGTGGTGGGTGTTCACGCCGCGTCGTGGATGCGGCCGAAGCCGGTCTCGCACTCCTGGCAGTACCAGCGCGGGGAATCTTCTTCCAGGACGCAACCGCCGAGGACGAACTCGCCGCGGTCGGCTTGCTCGATCAGTCCGGGACCGGGGAGGCCGTAGGCGATGCGCACCACCGCCAGCGAAGAACCGCAGCTCGGACAGGGTGGAGTGGAGGGGTGGGGCTTGCGCGCGGGCTTGGCCATGGCGCACCTCCCTTCGAGCGCAGTGTACGCCCGTCCATGACCAACAGGTGCACGAAAAAGCTCAACACAAAGAGACACGAAGGTGGCACGAAGGAGCACCAAGGGCGGCATAATGCTGCGCAGGGGGCGGACCTATGAGCCATGCCCAGTCCGGGACCTCTCCGACGCTGGACCGCGCGGCGCGCGTGGGCACGACCCTGGCCTCGCTGGCGGTGGGGGCGATGTTCTTCGTGCTGTGGTTCTGGCTGCTGCCGCGCTGGCTGGATTTCCGGCCCGAAGCCACCGCCGCGCAGCCCTGGCGATGGATCGGCGCCGTGCCCTCGGTGCTGGGCTTCGCGGTGGCGCTGCGCTGCGTCTGGGATTTCGGCTGGACGGGCCGGGGCACGCCCGTGCCCATCGCTCCGCCGCAGCGGCTGGTGGTGGTCGGCTTCTACCGCTACGTGCGCAACCCCATGTACGTGGGCTTCGCCGCCGGCTGGCTCGGCCTGTGGGTGGTGTTCGGACACGCGAGCTGGGCGGCCATCGCGGTGGTCGCAATGGTCGCGCTGGGTGTCCACCTCTTCGTGATCGGCTACGAGGAGCCGACGCTGCGCCGCAAGTTCGCCGCGGAGTACGAGGAGTATTGCCGGAACGTGCGGCGCTGGTGGCCGCGGCTGCGGCCGTGGACTCCACCCTCTGTCAACCTCGCCTGATCACGATGCCGAAGTTTGCCGCACGCGCGCGGGCTTTTCTTCCCACGACAGGAAGCCGGCGAACTCCGCCACGAACTGCTCCCAGGCGTCGTCCCCGGGGGCGACCAGGTGGCTGCGGCTGGGCAGCTCGACGAAGCGGGCGCCGCGGATGCGCGAGGCCACCAGGCGGCCCTCCTGCACCGGCACGGCAGCGTCGTCGCGCGAGTGCATGACCAGCGTGGGGCAGGAGACCTTGGGCAGCAGGTCCAGCACCTTGATCTTGGGAAACTCCAACATCATGCGGACCGCGTTCTCCGGAGAACTGGCCACGCGCTGCAGCTCGTTCATCCAGTCCATCTGCACGGAATCGGCGTCGGGATGGAAGAGGGTGCTCCACAGCTGGCGGAAGGCGGGATTGTCGCGGCCCCAGCCCAGGCGGATGAGCGTGAGCAGAGCGCTGAACTGCTCCATGGAACCGTCGCCCTCGGGCGGCCAGCCGTTGGAGAAGGCGCCCTGGAAGATCATCCGCGTCACCCGCTGGGGGTGGCGGGCGGCGTAGGCGGTGGCCACGGCGGCGCCCTGGCAGCCGCCAAAGATGGCGAACTTCTCCAGCCCGGCCGCCTCCACCAGCTCCTCGAAGTCCTTCGCCATGCGCTCGAAGGAGAAGTCGTGGACGTTCCAGTCGGAGAGGCCGCTGCCGCGCTGGTCGTAGCGCACCAGGGTATGGTGGCGCATGATCTCCGACAGCCAGTGGCGCAGGAACGGGCTCTTCCACTCGAAGTCGAGGTGGTTGAGCCAGTCGATGGTGCGCACCAGCACCGGCCCTTGGCCGCCGACGGTGTAGGCGATGCGCACGCCGTCGCTGGCGGTGAAGAAGCGGACCTCCATCTCGGGGGCGTCGCCAGCTTGGCGGGCGGGCTCCAGTTGGACCAGCTTCCCTCCCGGTCCGCCTGCCGTCCGGACCTCCGCCTCGAAGCGGTAGCCGTGCCGCGGCACGGTGACGATGTACGTGGCCGGCTGCAGCAGCTTGCGCAGCTGCGAGATGCAGTGGTCCAGGTTGTTCTCTTCCACGATGGAGTCGGGCCAGACCGCGCGCATCAGCTCGTCCTTGCGCAGCAGCCGGCCGGCGTTCTCCACCAGGACGCGCAGGGTGTCGAAGAGCTTGCCGCGCAGGCGCAGCTCCTGGCCGTCGCGCAGCAGCCTGCGCTCGTCCACGTCGAGCAGGTATGGGCCAAAGAGGTACTTAGCCATCGCGGTGACCCCACATCCGGGTGACGTATTTTAGCAGTGTCACCGAGCGCGACGCACCGGCAGTCCCCTGGCATAGAATCACCGCCATGCGAACCGTCCTGATGCCGCACGTGCGCCGGCTGATGAACCTGTGGCCGCCCTTCCTAGGCGCCGGCATCCGCGTGAAGCGCCTCGACCGGGACTGGAAGGCGGTCGAGGTGGAAATGAAGCTGCGCTTCTGGAATTCCAACTACGTCGGCACCCACTACGGCGGCAGCCTGTACTCCATGACCGACCCCTTCTACATGCTGATGCTCATCGAGAACCTGGGCCGCGACTACGTGGTCTGGGACAAGGCCGCCACCATCCGCTTCCGCAAGCCGGGCAAGGGGACCATGCGGGCCAGCTTCCGCCTGTCGGAGGAGCAGTTGGAGGAGATCCGCACGCGGCTGCAGACCGCGGACAAGGTCGAGCCGGTCTTCACCGTCGAGGTGAAGGACGAAGCCGGCGCCGTCGTGGCCGAGGTAGAGAAGCGCCTGCACGTGCGCAAGAGGTGAGCCGCCTCCGGCGGCGAAAGAAGTTAGCCCCGGGCGTCAGCCCGGGGGGTTAGGCCCCCAAGAAGCGGAAGAGCCGGCTTGAAGCGGGCTCGCAAGTTCCGGGTCAAGTGTTCCCACCGCTTCGTGGTGGGCCACTTTCAATCGCCCTGCGGGCTAAGCCGCCTCCGGCGGCGAAAGAATCAGCCCCGAGCTGCCGCCCGCGCCGGGTTCATGGCATGGTCCTCCTGGTGGGCGCCTGCGGGATTGTGACTCCCTGCTCTGCAGGCAGCAGGACCACCATGCAGCCCGTGATATCCGAACAGGAGAGCACGGCCCGCCGAGTGATGCGCACGTCCAAGCCGCTTGGGACCAAAACCGGGTACTTCACCTCCCGCAGCTTGGGGAAGAGCGCTTTCATCTCCTCATCGCCCTCGATGAACTGGATCGCCTCCACCTTTCCGGCGGGGCCGAAGACCATGTACAGCTCCGCTGAATCACCTTCGCTGGGGATCTTGCCCAAGCGAACCGTGCGCATGTCCTGCAACTCCTGTGTTCCCTTCTCGATGAGCGCGTCGGCCTGTTTGCCCTTGCCGGCGAGTTTTTGGAAACGCTCAAGGAGGGCTGGCTCGTGCTCGTAGGGGCGAGCCTTGGCGCCGGCGAGGGCGCGCGCGTAGGTGCGTACGGCGTCCTTGGGGCGGTCCTGCCTTTCGTAGAGCTGCCCGAGGTGGTCTCCGACCTCCGGATGGGCATTGAGCAGCCAGGCGGCCTCGAGGTATTGCTCGGCGCGTTCGACATCGCCCTTGCGCAGGCACACCCAACCCAGAGTATCCCAGAGCATCGCAGTCCAGGCCGTCCCGGCGACGTCGTAATCCTGGACGTTGTTGACATCCACCTGCGCCAGGCGGGGATGCACGATGCGAAGCAGGTCCTCGATGTACTCCAGCGCCAAGCCGGGTTCCACATTGGCATCCGCCAGGATCATCGCCGCGTTGTTCTTCACGTCGGGCCGCGCTACCTCACTGACGTACTTCTTCAGGTCTGTGACCCCCTTTTCGACCTCCCCGGCGGCCAGATACGCGCGGACGAGCTGCTCACGGGCGTAAAAGTTCTGTGGCTCGCGCAGGACAGCGGTCTGCAGGGGCTCCAGCGCCTCGCGCGGCCTGCCCTGCAGCACCAGCAGCTGACCAATGTTCATATGGGTGTTCGCATCGAGGGGACTGATCTCCAGTACCTTGCGGAGGGCAGCTTCGGCCTCGCTATAGCGGCGCTCGCGCCAGAGCAGGCCGGCTAACTCCTTCTGCGAATCTTCGTCGTAGGGATCGATCTCGACCTGTTTGCGATAGGCATCGATGGCCTTAGGGCGGTCGCTCATGCCATAGACCTTGGCCAACCGGCCCCAGGCCTTGGGATGCTTGGGCTCCATCTGGAGGACGCGCTGCAGCAACTTCTCCCCATCTGCCCAAGCGAAGCGCTTGATGGCCCGCTCGGCCGCCTCGAAGACTTGCTCGGCCGTGGCGTCCTTGGCGACCTTGGCGACCTCTTCTCCACGGACCTTCAGCCCGCCGATGACGACCGGCGCCTCCAGCGAGAAGGTCTGAGCCTCGTCCGTCTGGATGGCGCGGGAGAGTGCGTTGTAGTCGTTGTAGCGCTCTCGGGCGATCTGGCGAGCGGTGGCGCGCAACTCCCGCTCCGCCTGCACCACGTTCTTCTCCACCCGGTAGGTAGAACGGTACAGGGCGTAGTCGCGGGTCAGAGAGACCGGCAGCGGCGGCTTGGCAATCATGTTCGACGGCAAATCCAGTCGCAAGCGGTGCGTAACCTTGCCGCTCAGGGGGAGACGGATCGCCCGCTTCTTGTCCTGCGGGCTGGCCGCCCAGTTCAGGTTCATGCGCGGCAGGACGACCGGCACGGTTGGCTTGGCTTCCTTCATGTCGAGGAAATCTGGATTCGTCAGCTTGAAGATCAGGCGGAAGGGTTGGGTGGTGTCGGCCACGTCGCTCACCTGGAGATCGCTGACCTCTCCTTCCATGTTGATCGCTGCGTTACCGGCGGTGATGACGTCTTTCCAGCGGCCCTGAGGAGTACGGCGCATGACGGTCCTCATCAGCACCTCGCTGTCGCCGCGGAAGATATGGGTAACGGTGGCGGTGACGGCGCCGCTGTCGTCCACTTTCCCCTCGACCTCGGTGGACTGGAAATTCCCCAGTGGCGGCTCGTTGGGCACGGTGACGATCTCCGGTGCGCCCTGGGTGGAGATGCGCAGCACTGACTTCCCGCGCAGTTGCGGAAGCAGATGGCCGAAGGGCGCCACTTCGGGAGTGGTGTCCAGCCAGAAGTAATCCGTGCCCAGGGCCACGCCCGTGAACGCGTGATTGAACTGCGCCGGAGAGGGTACGTCGGGATCGAGCTTGCGGGTAAAGTTTGCGAGGACGACATCGGCAGCCAGCCCAACCTCCAATAGCAAGGTGGCCAGCAGCGTGTGCTTGTCCTTGCAGTCACCATACTGGTTCTTCAGGACGTCGGCAGCGGCATGTGGCTGCAGGCGGCCCAGGCCGAACGACAGGCTGATGTAGCGCACTTGGGCGCTAACGTAGGCATACAGCGCCTCTACCTTGCGGCGCTCGGAGTCCGCGCCTCGTGTGAGCTCGCCGGCCTTGGCCTTGAGCTCGGGGGTAGGGACAGCGCGCTCGCGAACCAGGCCCGCGTACCACGACGCGACCTCGTCCCAGCTTTGGAAGGTGCTCATCTGGACAGCGGGAGGATCCTGCTCCCAGTCCTCGGCTTCCGACACCTGCTCCTGGATCGACTTCGGCTTCAGGTTCTTGTGCGACCATCGATAGAAGCGGCGACCGCCTTCTTCGCTGACCTGCGGCTCCAAGCCGGCGCGCCACTTGCTCTTCAGTGCGCGGCCGGCGGGCACATTCACCTCCAGGCGCTCCTCCAAGACCACGGCATTGTCCGCAAACTCGTGCTCCAACCAAAAGTGGCCGGGTGCCACAGGGGTGTGGATGGTCTGCAGCGTCGAATATTCGAGCACGTCGCCTGGCTGTAGCGCGGGGACTGTGACGTGCTTCTCGCGGAAGTCCGTATAGACGGGGGCTTCGCGCTGCAGTTGAGACGCCAGGTCCTGCACGGCCTCGGTAGAAGCAGTGACCACCGAGGCGTCGGGCTTGACGACCCGCACATACGGGATCTCCAGCATCTCGAAGGCGGAGTTGTAGCCGAACGCCAGTATCCCAAGCTGCTGCAGGGCAGCCTGGCTCTGCACCCTGATGCGCACCACGCTCTCGCGCCGGCCGGTGCCATCGTTGTCGAAGCGCACCGTGGTCCGCCAACGTTCGATGACGAAGGGCTCGCCCGGGAAGTCCGATTCCGCTTTCACCGCGGCCGGCGCCGGGGAGGCCTGCTTGGCGGGCGCCGTCGTCTTCGGCTTCGAGGGCTTCGGCTGAGCCTCCTGGTTCGCCGGCCTGGCTTGGGCGCCGGCGAAGGGGAGGCTCAGGATGATGACAAGAAAGCTGCGAGCGGCTGCACGGAACATTCGAACGGGACTCCGATCTCCGAGAGAACGGTCTACGCCACCGCCGCCGACTCCAGCATGGGCGCCAGGGACTGGGCCTTGTTGCCGCCCTCGGCCTTGGCCAGCTCCAGGGCGGCTTCGGCGCGGTTGATGACCTCGGTGACGATGTCCACCGGGTCGAACTTCGACTGCATCACGCCCTCGGCGATGCCCACGGTGATGGGAACGGTGCGCTCGGTGCCCGGGATCTTCGCGGTGGTCAGCACCTTGCGCAGCTTGTCCACCACGAAGAAGGCGTTCTTGTCGTTGGTATCGGACAGCACCACGGCGATGGTGGTCAGGTCGTAGTGCACGGCCACGTCGTTCTGGCGGATGTGCGAGCAGATGGTCTGCCCGATGGACTGCATCAGGTTCTCCACCGCGGTCTCGCCGATCTCCTTCACCAGGGCGCCGGGCTTGCCGAAGTTCATCAGCATGAGGGTGGCGGTAGAGCCCTGCTGGATGCAGCGCCGCGCCTCCGACAGCAGCACGTCCAGGTAGCTGGAGCGCTTCAGCAGGCCGGACTTCTCGTCGGTGACCGCCAGGGTCTTCATCAGGCTGCGCAGCTTGGCGTTCTCCACCGCCTGCTCGGTCTGGTCGGCGATGGTCTTCAGCACCATCACATCGGTCTGCCGCCACTCGCGGTTCATGTCGCACTGCTCCAGGATGAGGACGCCGACGTGCTCTTCGCCATCGAGCAGCGGCACCGCCAGCGCCGACTTGATGCCCAGTGACGCCAGGTACTTCACCCCCGGGTCGTTGATGCCGTCGGTGTTGCTGAGGGAGACCGAGCCCTGCGAGACCACCATGGCCTGCAGCGTGCCGATGGTTTTCACGATGGCCATCACGTCCGACTGCTTGATACCGGGCGCGCAGTATTCCAGCGCCGCCGAGGGCGGCTTGCCCGGCGTGCACAGCCCGGCCACGCAGCGGCTGGCGTTCCAGTGGCGTCCCACGTCGTTCACGCAGGTGAACAGGGCGCTCTTCACGTTGCCCTGGCGGTAGATGTTGCGCGTGATCTCGGTGACCCGGGCGATGTTGTCCACCGAGTTCTCGTTGGCCATGGCCTGCGACGGCGCGGGAGCGGGGGCGGGCGCGGCGGCCGGCTTGGCGGCCGGCGGCGGCGCAGGCATCCCGTCGTACTTGGGCACATAGCCGGCGTTCATGTACAGGTTGCGCAGCTTCTCGTTCTTCTCTTCCTCGCGGGGAAAGAGCTTGTTGATGCGCTCCAGCCGCTCCACCGCCTTCGACCGCATGGAGTACTGCAGGAAGATCTCCGCCTGCAGCATGAAGTCTTCCAGCACGGTGGGCTCGCTGTCGGTGGTGGCGGCGGTGTCCTTCTCCTCGGCCTTGGCCACCGACTGGAAGCGCCCGGCGATGGCGTTCCACCGCCCGGTCTCGATCTTGCCACGCAGCATGTCCAGCCGCTTCTGGTGGCCGGGCTCGTAGGGGTCGACCTCGGCGGCGCGGTCGAGCGAATTGGCGGCCTTCAGGTAATTGCCGGCGGCGTAGTAGAGCTGGAAGAGCTTGAGCAGCGTGGCGCAGTAGTCGTGCTCCCGGTTGTTCTGGTTGAACAGCTCGACCAGGTACTCCAGGAACTCTACCCCCGGCATGTGCTTGTCGGTGACGTCCTTGATGAGGGCGACGTAGTCGCGGCGGCGATTGCTCTTGTACTCGCCTTCCTGCAGGCGCAGGGCGGCAGCCAGCGCCTTGTCGTACTGCTCGGCGTCGATCATGGCGCCGATCATCAGCGCCACCTCGTCCACCTGCTTGCTGTCCTTGCCGTAGAGCTCCCACACGTAGGGCTCGGCGTCGAGCGGACGTCCGGCGGCCAGCAGGGCGCGGCCGTAAGCTTCGCGGAACTCGGGGGCGGCCTGGGGCGTGGCGATGGGCTGCAGGATGGTGATGGCGCGGGCGGAGTCGCCGCGCGCCAGCAACACCCGGCTGAGGGCCAGGGCGGCGTCGTTGTTGTGGGCGTCCAGGGCGTAGGCGCGCTCGTAATATCCAGAGGCGTCCTGGCCGGAGTTGCGCACCAGCTCGCCGGCCAGGAAGTAGGAAGAAGCGGCGGCAGGGCCGTCGCCCAGTTCGGCCGCCAGGTCGCCGGCGCGCTGGAAGTTCTCCAGCGTGGGCTCCAGCCCCACCAGGTGCTTGAGCGCGGTCAGCGCCTCCGGCTTGCGGCCGCCGGCCAGGAACGCCTCGGAGGACTTGTGAAAGGCGTCGGCCGCCTCTTTCTTGTCCTTCTTCTCGATCAGGACGGCGTACTGCAGCATCTGCTCCGGCTTGGGTGGGGTGATGCGCGCCAGCTTCTTGTAGGTGATCGACGCCTTGGCGGCGTCATTGATGTTCGCCTGGCGCGCGAACACCGCCGACAGCAGCCGCACCGCGTCCGCCCCCCGGCCCAGCTGCACGCACAGGTCCGCCGCCTGCTGGCTCACCACATCGTTGTTGGGCTCCTCCTGCAGTATCTCCAGATACTCTTCCAGCGCGGAATCCGGCTTTCCCCGTTGGAGGTACTTTTCGGCTTTTTCCAGACGTTTGGTGAGGTCCGCCATGGGCTGGATCCGAGGAGCGGGGTTGATTGTATGCGGAATTTTGCGGGGGAGGCAAACGGGGAATGGCCCCAGAGCCGTTACTATAGCGCGGGGTGAGGAGGCGTCCTATTCACAACCAGGCGGCGGAACCGGAGTTCGTGGAGAGAGAACACGGCCTGCACCGGCAATTGAGCGCGGGGCAGATGGCGATGGTGGGGGTGGGGGGCTCGATCGGGACGGGGCTGCTGCTGGGTTCGGCGGCGGCCACGCAGATCGCCGGGCCGGCGGTGATCCTCAGCTTCGTGCTGGCCTCGGCCATCGCCTGGACCGTAACCATGGCCATGGGGGAGATGAGCAGCGTCCACCCGGCGGCGGGCTCCTTCGGCCTGTACAGCGAGCTCTACCTGAACCAGTGGGCCAGCTTCGTCTCGCGGTGGGCGTTCTGGGTGTCCATCGCCATCGCCATCGGGGCGGACATGGTGGCGGCGGCGACCTACATGCAGCAGTGGCTGCCGGGGTCGCCCGCGCTGCTGTGGATCGTACTGTACTGGGCGGCGCTGCTGGCCATCAACCTGCGCGACGTGGGCGACTACGGCCGCGTGGAGTACTGGTTCGCCATGATCAAGCTGGTGACCATCATCGCCTTCGTGGTCATCGGCGGAGGGCTGCTGCTGAGCGGGCACGTGGCGCCGCAGTTCACCCAGCACGGCGGCTTCTTCCCCAAGGGGCCGGTGGCGCCGATGTACGCCATGGGGTTCGCGCTGTTCACCTGCGCCGGCATCGAGATGGTGGCCATCTCCTCGGGCGAAGCGCGGTCGGCGAGGGACGTGGGACGGGCGGTGAAGTGGGCCTTCGCGCTGCTCACGTTCGTGTACGTGGGGGCGATCGCGGTGCTGGTGGGCATCGTGCCGTGGACGGGTACCGGGGTGGCGGAGAGCCCGTTCGTGACCGTCTTCAAGCACGTGGGGGTGCCGGCGGCGGGGCACCTGATGAACCTGATCGTGCTGAGCGCGGCGCTGTCGGCGGCCAACGCGCAGATCTACTCGGATTCGCGCATGCTGTTCTCCATGGCGCGGGGCGGGCACGCGCCCAAGCTGTTCGGGGCGCTGAACCGGCACGCGGTGCCCATGCGGGCGCTGCTGTTCTCGTCCATCGGGATCGTGCTGGCGTTGGGGATGGAGAAGTGGGCGCCGAAGGACGCCTACGTGTCGCTGATCGGGGCGGCGCTTTTCGGGGTGATGGTGTCGTGGCTGGTGTCGCTGGCGGCGCACGTGGTCTTCCGGCGGCGGATGACGCCGGAGCGGCTGGCGGCGCTGCCGCTGCGCTCGCCGGGAGGGGCCTGGGCCAGCGTGGCCGGCTTCGTGGCCATCGTGGTGTCGCTGGGGATGACCTGGGGAGCGTCGCCGGTGACGGTGGTGAGCGGAGTGGTGTACCTGGTGGTATTGAGCGCGTTCTATCTTGTCGCGAAGGGTTCAATCGCCCCTGAAGGGGCTCGGCGAGACTTGTGACCTTACCCACCGCTTCGCGGTGGGCTACTTTCAAGCGCCCTTCGGGCTGACTGGCGACCAGCGACCAGCGCCCCGTACAATGTCCCGCATGTCCGACGAGCTGCTGCGGTACCGGCCCGAGTTCCCCATCCTGGAAAAGACCACGTACCTGGTGAGCCACTCGCTGGGAGCGATGCCCCGCGGCGTCTACGACTCGCTGCATACCTACGCCGACCTGTGGAACACGCGGGGCGTGCGGGCGTGGGAGGAAGCGTGGTGGATGCTGGCGCTGGAGGTCGGCGACGAGTTGGGCGAGGTGATGAACGCCCCCCGGGGCTCGGTCTCGGTGCACCAGAACGTGACCACCTGCCAGGCGGTGGTGGCGTCGTGCCTGGATTTCAGCGGCAAGCGCAACAAGGTGGTCTTCAGCGCGCTGAACTTCCCCTCGGTGATCTACTTCTGGGAGGCACAGCGGGTGCGGGGCGCGCGGGTGGAGATGGTGAAGTCGGACGACGGTATCACCGTGCCGACCGAGCGCCTGCTGGACGCCATCGACGAAAACACGCTGCTGGTGCCCATCTCGCACGTCATCTTCCGCAGCGCCTACATCAAGGACACGAAGGCGGTCATCGAGAAGGCGCACCAAGTGGGCGCCATGGTGCTGCTGGACACCTACCAGTCGCTGGGCACGGTGCCGGTGGACGTGCAGGCGCTGAACACCGACTTCGCCACCGGCGGCAGCATCAAGTGGCTGTGCGGCGGGCCGGGCGTGGGATATCTCTACGTACGTCCGGACCTGGGCAAGCGGCTGAACCCCACCTTCACCGGCTGGTTCGCGCATGAGAAGCCGTTCGGCTTCGAGGTTGGTCCGACCAGGTACGCCGAACCGCCGCTGAAGTTCATGAACGGCACCACGCACGTGCCCTCGCTGTACGCCTGCCGGCCGGGGCTGAAGATCGTCCGCGAGATCGGGGTGGAGAAGATTCGCGCCAAGTCGAAGCGGCAAACCTCCAGGGTGCTACAGATGGCGGCCGAGCGCGGCTGGCGCATCAATTCGCCCATGGACCCGGAGCGACGCGGCGGGAGCGTGATCCTGGACATGCCCAATTCGCAGGAGGTCTGCGCCGAGCTGCTGAAGCGCGACATCCTGGTGGATTGGCGGCCGCGCGCCGGGCTGCGCCTGGCGCCGCATTTCTACAACACCGACGAGGAGCTGGAGCGGGCGATCGGCGCCATGGGCGAGATCCTGGCGAAGATGAAAGTCCCCGCCCGAGCCTAGAAAGAAGCTTAACCACAGGGGACACAG
>CAYTPH010000050.1:0-12380 GCA_964439635.1 uncultured Terriglobales bacterium | reverse complement strand
GGCGTCGCCCTGCTGGCGGGTACCGACCTGGCGGGCCGAGGCTCCTACCCCGGCTTCAGCCTGCACGATGAACTGGGGCAGCTCGTGGAAGCCGGTCTGACGCAGCTGCAGGCGCTGCAGACGGCCACCAGGAACCCGGCAGAGTATCTGGGCCAGCTGGCGGAGAGAGGCACGATCGAAACCGGCAAGATCGCCGACCTGGTGCTCCTCGACGCCGATCCGCTGCAGGACATCCGCAACACCCGGAAGATTCGCGCGGTGGTGCTGCGTGGCCGCTATCTCGAGCGCAAGGAGCTCGACAGGCTGCTGGCTCAGGCGGAAGCGCAGGCGGCGGCCGAGTAGCGGAGGAACCTCCGCTTGCCCGTGCGCCGACGGACACGTAGAATCGACTGTTCCGTCGCGGAGGCTGCGGCCTCCCGTGCGGAGCCAACGTACTCGTAAGCGGAGGGACTCATGGCCTTGCAAGTGGGAGCGATGGCGCCCGACTTCGAGGTCCCCGCGGTCGTCGGCGACAAGAAGCAGAAGGTCAAGCTGAGCGACTTCCGGGGCAAGAAGCACGTGGTGCTCGCCTTTTATCCGCTGGATTGGACCCCGGTTTGAACGGCGCAGATGCCGGCGTACAACGCGGACCTCGAAAAGTTCGCCGGCTTCGATGCCCAGGTCGTGGGCATTAGCGTCGACTCCATCCCCAGCCATATCGCCTGGCAGAAGAAGGACATCGGGATGCTCAACTATCCCCTGTGCTCCGACTTCTACCCCCACGGCGAGGTGGCCAAGAAGTTCGATGTGCTGCGCAACGGCGATCCCATTCCCGGGATCAACGAGCGCTCCGTGTTCGTGATCGACAAGTCCGGGAAGATCGTTTTCAGCAAGGTCTACCCGCTGGATCAGCAGCCCGACAACGAAGAAGTCTTCGAAGTGCTGCGGAAGCTGTGACGCCCGTGTAGCCGCGGGTCTTTGACCCGCGGCGTCGGCCCAGAGTG
The DNA here is from genome assembly GCA_964439635.1 of uncultured Terriglobales bacterium. Lineage (GTDB taxonomy): Bacteria > Acidobacteriota > Terriglobia > Terriglobales > Acidobacteriaceae > CAYTPH01. The sequence goes on along the minus strand of CAYTPH010000050.1, from coordinate 11,397 downwards.
CCGAGATGCTCCTGGCCCGGCCATCCCGGCCGGGCTTTCTTTCACTGGATGCGCTTGAGACGCAAGTCCTTCCAGTTGCGCCGGAAGACCAGCGTGGTCGCCTTGCCGGTCGCGTCCTTCTCGAAGAAGTACTCCGCCTCGCGGTCTTTCACGTAGAAACGGTCGCCGGCCATGGGCAGCAGCGGGCTGGCGCCGCCCGGCTCGCGCTGCAGGGTGAGGCCGTTGCCCTCGCGGCGGACGTGCGTCACCCACTTGCCAGGCGCCAGCTCGTAAGTCCCTACGACCGCGTCCAGGGCGGCCGGAGGAAGCTCCACTACGGCGGGTGTCGCCGGCTGCTCCCAGTAGGTGTACAACGCCAGCTTCCAGCGGCCGTCCAGCCGGTGGAAGAGCAGGTGATTGCGGTACACGGTGGAGACGTCCTGCCCGAAGATCACCAGGTGCTCGTCGAGCAGGAACGTGAGCAGGGCGGAGTCGCCGCGGGCGATCAGCCGTGACTCCAGGATCTTGAACCCCAGGTCGTAGCCTTCGCGCGGCGGTGGCAGGTCCTTGAGGAACTCCTCGCGGCTGTACTCCTTGCCGTCGCGGTTGATAAGCAGCATGTCGGGGGCGAGCAACTGTTCCATCGTCTTCTTGTCGCCCACCCGGATGGCCTCGAGGATCTTCTCAGTGATGCCGACCAGTTCCGTCTTCACCGGGTCCTGGCTGTCCCCGGCCATCGCCGGCGCCCAGCCACACCCCAGGAGCAAAAGCAATACCGCTGCACTGCGCGCTTTCATGCGCATCGCACGTGCTCTCCTTGTAACGAATGTCATGTCTTTGACGTGGGAGCGGAGCCAAGGTGAGAAGTTGCCCTATCGGCTGACCAGCAGCGACTGCAGCACCACGTTGAAGGTCTTACGGAGCTCTTCCGACGTGTACTTGGCCGGGTAGGCCATGCGGACGGCCAGGACTTGGTCGCGCAGCATGCCTTCGAACAGGCCCATGAGGCCGGAGCGGACGGCCTGGGGGTGCAACTCGGGGCGCAACTGGCCGGCGGCCAGCATCTCCGCCAGCACCGCGTCGATCACCTTCACGAACCCCAGGTAGCTGCTGGTCATCAGGACCAGGCGGCCCTCGCGGCGCACGCGCCGGCCCTCGAGCAGCAGCAATTCCTTGAGCTCGTGGTCGCGCTCCAGGGTGGTGATCACCAGGTCGAGCAGGGCCTGCAGTTTTTCCGCCGGCGAGGCCAAGTCGTGGATGGCGCCGAAGTTGTAGCCCATGCGCTCCCAGCCCTGCTCGAAGATGGCCTCCAGCAGCCCTTCTTTGTTGCCAAAGTGCTTCATCAGCTGGGATTCGCTGGTGCCCGCCTGGCGGGCGATGGCCACGGTGGAGGTGTTCTCGTAGCCGCGCTGCGCGAACAGCTGCTTGGCCGCCGCCAGGATGCGGTCGTGGGAGGACGGCGCCGGCGTCTGTGTGCCCTTGGCCTTATCGGGTGTCATAGAAACAGCGCCACTATCGTGCAAGCTGCGGCAGTTTGCAAGTGTGGAAGGGCAGCTATTGCTTTCGTGCGGTGGCTTTCCCCTTCGGCGGAGAGGAAGCTTTCACCGGCTCGGCCCGCTTGAGCATGTCGTCGATCAGCCCGAAGAGCTGGCGGCGGTCCACCACCTCGACGAAGGGCGCCCCGCGGCGGCTGTTGCTGACCACGTAGATGGTGGGCGTGTGCTGGATGCCGGTGGCCTGGCCCAGCTGGTAGTCGGCCCGCACCTTGCGCTCCAGGTCGCCGCGTGGATCCATGACGAAGGGCAGCTGCACCCCCCTTTCGGCAGCGAACTTCTCCACCATGCCGCGCAGGTTCTGGGGGGTGATCGCCGGCTGGTTGGCGAAGATCAGGTCGCGGAACTCCTCCTCCAGCTTGGGCGAGAGCGAGCGGAAGTAGCGCGCCATCACCGCCGCGTCGAACGACCAGTTGTGGATGGGCAGGGGGAAGTCATAGGTGACCAGCGGGATCTTGTAGGTCGCGGCTGCCTCTTTCAGCAGCGGGTGGGCGCGGGCGCAATCGGGACACTGCAGGTCTTCGAAGACGACGATGGCGACGGCCGCCCCCTTGGGCGGGCGCAGCGCGCGGGTGTCCTTCTGGGCGTAGGCGACGCCGAGCAGCGCGAACACGATGGCTACATAGGCCAGTTTTCTCACAGAGACCTCGGTTGGTTTGGTTGGACTATAGGATGCAGCGCGGGGCAGTGTAGCTGCACGCTTTCGGCGTCCCTTGTGTCCCCTGGGCTATTTCACCACAAAGGACACAAAAGATGCACGAAGCCCGGGGCGGTTAACCGGGCGCAGAAAGCCGGCCGGCCGCCTTGAGCCGCGATTTTGCGGCGTGTTAGGATTGCGGTTTCTGCCACTCGCCGCCGTTCTCCCAGTGGCCTGCGACGCCGTTCGGCGCCCGGGGGCCAGGGCCAGGCGGGGAGCCAGCCTGATCCCAATGCTTCCGGGTCACGGAAGGAGCACATCGTGAAGGTCTACGAAGGGGCAAACATCCGCAACGTAGCTGTAGTGGGCCACTCGCACGCCGGCAAGACGTCGCTGGTCTCGGCCATGCTGTACACGGCCGGCTCGACGCAGAGGCTGGGGCGGGTGGACGACGGCTCGGCCGCCACCGATTACGACGAGGAAGAGATCGCCCGCGCCATGTCCATCTCCACCGGCATGGCCTTTGCCGAGTGGAAGCAGGCCAAGGTGAACCTGCTGGACACTCCCGGCTTCAACATGTTCGTGCACGAGGCCAAGACCGCCATGCCCGCGGTGGAGGCGACGCTGGTGGTGGTGGACGGCGTCAGCGGCGTGGAGGTGGTCACCGAGCGCGTCTGGCAGTACGCCGAAGAGTTCGCCATGCCCCGCATCATCGTGGCCACCCGCATGGACCGCGAGCGCGCCGACATGGGGCGCACGCTGGACTCGCTGGTGGGCGCTTTCGGCCGCAACGTCATCCCGGTGCAGCTCCCCATCGGCAGCGAGAAGAACCTGACCGGCGTGGTCGACCTGGTGCACATGAAGGCCTTCACCTACGAGATGGGCGGCAACGGCAAGGGCAAGGAAGGGCCCATCCCCGCCGACCTGGCGGAAGCCGCCAAGGCCGCGCACGAGAAGCTGGTGGAGCTGGTCGCCGAGGGCGACGACAAGTTGATGGAAGAGTTCTTCGAGAAGGGCACCATCCCCGAAGAGCACCTGGTACCCGCCCTCCACGAGGCCATCCGCGAGGACAAGATCTTCCCCGTGCTCTTCGCCTCCGGGCTGGGCAACATCGGCGCCGACAAGGTGCTGGACTTCCTGGTGGAGTACGCGCCCACCGGCGCCGAACGCAAGCCGGTGCAGGGGGTCGCCGGGTCGGGCTCCAACGGCGAGCCGCCCACCCGCAAGGTGGAGGACGGGCAGCCGCTCTCGCTGTACGTGTTCAAGACCGTCAGCGACCCCTTCGCCGGCCGCATCTCCTACTTCAAGGTCTATTCCGGCGTGCTGAAGAACGACGCCACCCTGCAGAACTTCACCAAGAACACCACTGAGAAGCTGGCCCACATCTCCGCCATGCAGGGCAAGACCGCGGTGCCGGTGAACGAGCTGCACGCCGGCGACATCGGCGCCGTCGCCAAGCTGAAGGAGACGCTGACCGGCGACACCCTGGGGGACAAGGCCGCTCCCATCCAGTACCCCAAGGTGAGCCTGCCGGAGCCGGCCATCAACTTCGCCATCGAGCCCAAGAGCCGTGGCGACGAGGACAAGCTCTCCAACATCAACCGCATCATGGAAGAGGACGCCATGCTGCGCTTCTACCGCGACCCGCAGACCAAGGAATTCCTGATCGCGGGCACCGGCCAGCAGCACATCGAGGTCATCGTCTCCAAGCTGAAGCGCCGCTACCACGCCGAGGTCAACCTGAAGGCGCCCAAGGTGCCGTACCGCGAAACCATCCGCGGCCGCGCCGACGTGCAGGGCCGCCACAAGAAGCAGACCGGCGGCCACGGCCAGTTCGGCGACTGCAAGATCAAGATGGAGCCGCTGCCGCGCGGCGCGGAGTTCGAGTTCGTCAACGACATCTTCGGCGGCGCCATCCCCAAGAACTTCATCCCGGCGGTGGAGAAGGGCATCGTGGAGGCGGCGCAGCGCGGTTACCTGGCCGGCTATCCCGTGGTGGACTTCAGGGTCCTGCTCTACGACGGCAGCTACCACGACGTGGATTCGAACGAACTCTCGTTCAAGACCGCCGGGCGCATCGCCTTCAAGAAGGCCATGGAGCAGGCCAAGCCCACGCTGCTGGAGCCGGTGATGAAGGTGGAGATCACCGTGCCCGACGAGTTCGCCGGCAGCATCATGGGCGACCTGAACTCGCGGCGCGGACGCATCCAGGGCATGGACAACAAGGGCGGCAAGACCGTGGTCAAGGCCGAAGTGCCCATGGCCGAGATGCTCACCTACGGCGCCGACCTTACCTCCATGACCCAGGGCCGCGGCAGCTTCAACATGGAGATGGACCACTACGACGTCGTCCCCGCCCACCTGCAGGAGAAGATCGTGGCCGCCGCCAAGGCGGAGCGCGGCGAAGAGGTGGAAGTGGAGGAATAGTCGCGACGTTGGACAACAAGGCGGCCTGCGGGCCGCCTTCCTTATTTCATGTCGAAGACGACATGGAGATCGGAGAGCACGCGGCGGGTCTCATAGGTGTAGTGCTTGCCGTCGCGGGTGACGAACAGGGTCCGCACTCCCAGCAGCCCGGTCGCGTCGGCGGGCTGGATCTTTCTCCACGGCTGCTTGCGGCCGCTGCTCAGGTCGAGGGCGTACGCCTGCGCCGCCAGCCCGGTCTCGACCACGATCACGCGGCCGTCTTGCAGCCAGGCCACCGCGGTTCCCGCCGCGGTGGTGACGCCGGGCACGGGTTTGGGTTCTCCGCCATTCAGCGGGTAGATGTGCAGGGACCCATCGGTCGCGTAGGCGAGCACGGCGCTGCTATCCGGAGCGATAGCCGCCGCCACCGTCCCCTGCGGGGTGACTTGTTTCACGCCCTGCGGATTGGCGGTGTCGAGGACGTAGTTGCTGATCGGCTTACCCGCCTCGCTGCCGGTCAACAGCAGGCGGCGGCCGTCGGGGAACCAGAGACCGCCCTGCATCAGCAGTCCGGTCGCCGGCAGGGTGCGCGGGGAGCCCACGCCGGTGGGCAGCAACTCGATCACGCCTTGCTGGTCGGGATGGGCCGCGGCAACGATGCTGCCATCGGGCGAGATGCCGACGCCCACACCCTGGCCCACGCGGACCGCGGCCGAGCCATCGGTGCGGCGGATGTAGATGCTGTAGGAATTGTCCTCGGAAAAGGCGTTGTACTCCTCGATCAGAAGGGTCTTCCCGTCACCCGAGAGGCCCTTGACCGCGCTCCATTGGAAACTGCTGAGGTTGGGGGTCTCGGCGCCTCCGACGCTGCCTGCGATGGCCGAACCGCCCACGCGCTCGGTGGTGAACATCAGCGTGCCATCGCGCGCGATATCCTGCAGCACCACGCGCCCGAAGGAGACCTCGCGCCGCCGCAGCTTGCCGTCCAGGGTCACCATGTGCAGCGTGGAATCGGTATTCGTGGAGGTGCCGGTGAACCACACCTCGCGCCCATCCGGCGACCACGCCAGCCCTTGCTCGGTGCGGAACTGGACGGTCAGGTCCCGTTTCTTACCGTTAGCGTCCACGACTGAGACGACTCCCATGTCGTCGCCCAGGATGGGATGGTCCAGGAAAGCAACCTGGTCGCCCTTGGGGGAGACGCGCAGGTGCGAAATGAAGCCGTCGGTCTGGTACAGCACCTTGCCGATCGGATACTCAAGCACGAAGCGAGTGCCGACCGCGCGGCTGACCGCCAGCTGCGTGCCGTCGGGAGACCAGTCCGCATCCAGGACGTTGTCCAGGATCGGCTTGGCGGAGCCGCCCAGCGAGGGAACGCGGGCCAGCGTCCCCAGCGGGACCCAGGGAAGGTAGAACCGGCGCTCCAGCGCCACCGCCAGCTCGCCGGTCGAGGACACCGCCAGCAGGTCGGCGTTGCGGGGCTCGAGCGGCTGGGCCAGCGGGCTGTTGATGCGCCCGGAATAGAGCTGGAAGGGCTGTCCATCCCACATCGCCCCGTACACCACGGACTCTCCGTCCGGGGTGAAGCGCGCGTTGCGCAGGTAACCGTTGCGGAAGGTGATCTGGGCATTGCGGGGCTCCGGCCGCCTCGAGAACGAGAGCCCGCCCACGAAAGCACCGGCAGCGGTCACCGCCAGGAGTACGGCTGCGAACAACACCCGCCCCAGGGAGCGCCTGCGGCCGGCCTTGACCGCTTGCGTCGCCGTGCTGCTGCCGAAGGCGGAGAGCGCCTCGATGGCGAAGGCCACGTCGTCGGCCGACTGGAAGCGCTGGTCGGGCGCCTTCTCCAGGCAGCGGCGGACGATGCGCTCCATCGCCGGCGGCACCTTCTCGTTGAGCGTGGTGATCTCGGGCGGCTCCTCGCGCAGGATGGCCGTCATGGTCTCCGGCGCCGAATCCCGCTTGAAGGCGCGGATGCCGGTGAGCATCTCGTAGAGCACGGCGCCGAAGGCGAAGATGTCGGAGCAGTGGTCCGCGGGCTCGCCGCGCACCTGCTCCGGCGACATGTAACCCACTGTCCCCATCACCAGCCCGGCGCTGGTGGGCGCCGCCGCGGTTAGGGCCTGCGACTCCACTCCCGCAGCCTTGGCGGCCACCGCTTTCGCCAGTCCGAAATCGAGGATCTTCACCCGGTGGTCGGAGGTGACGAAGATGTTCTCCGGCTTGAGGTCGCGGTGGATGATGCCCTTGCGGTGAGCGGCGCCCAGGCCATGGGCGATCTGCAGGGCGTACTCGGTAGAGCGGCGGACCCGCAGGGCGCCCTTGGCCAGCCGCTCGCGCAGGGTTTCGCCGTCGAGCAGCTCGGTGACCAGGAAGTGCTGTCCGTCCTGGGCTCCGACGTCGTACACGGCCAGCACGTTGGGGTGGCTGAGGGCGGCGACCGAGCGCGCTTCCTGCTCGAAGCGCCGCAGTCGGTCGGCATCGCCGGTGAAGCTCTCCGGCAGGACCTTGATGGCCACGTCGCGGCCCAGGCGGGTGTCGCGGGCGCGGTACACTTCGCCCATCCCACCGGCGCCCACACCTGCCACGATCTCGTAAGGCCCGAGCTTCGTACCCGCGGCGAGCTGCATGAGAGGGTGGCCATTATACGGGACTTTCGCCCAGCACGCGGCTCTCCAGCAGTTCTCCCTGCCGTTGCTCGGGCATCGTAACCCTCGGCCCGCGGGCCACCCCCCTTTTCTTGGCGGACCCGCGCTCGCGTATCCTCGTCCCCGCCGTCGAAGTTAGTGCTTGACCTTGGAATACCTTCCAACCTTTAGGCTGGCGATGGAGTGAACGCATGCATACGGGCGCTATCACTTGCGGCAGGCTTGCCGCCCAGGCGGGCGTAAGCGCGGACACCGTTCGTTACTACGAGCGGCGAGGACTGTTACCGGCCGGGCGTTCCGCGAAGGGGTACCGCTTGTACTCGGCGGGGAGCGCGGAGCGGCTGCGGTTGATCCGCTGCGCGCTGGGCCTCGGTTTCACCATCGCCGAGCTGGCGGAGGTGCTGCCGGCGCGCGATGCCGGCGGGGCCCCGTGCCGGCGCGTCCGGCAGATCGCGGAAGCCAAGCTCCAGGAGATGGAGCGCCGCCGCCACGAGCTGGAGGACTTGTGCGCGGCGTTACGCCGGACCTTGAAGCAGTGGGACCGGATGCTCACGGCGACGCCGCCCGGGCGTCCGGTCCGGCTGCTCGATGCCCTGGCTCGCGATCGCCACGCCATGCGGATCTCTCCCTTCTCACCACGGGTGAGCGGAAAACGAACGACAGGAGAAAAGGGATGAAGAGCATCGCATGTGCAGCCACGCTGTTCCTGCTGGCCGGCTGGGCGCCGGCGCAGGCGAGTCACGACTGTCCCTACCACGCGGAGCACACCAGGCAGGCGGCCACACCGCCCTCGGCGGAGCACGATGATCGCGAGTTCGCCGCCATGAATGAACGCGGCGACCGCGGCATGGGCTTCCGCCAGAGCGCCACCATCCACCACTTCCTGAGCACGCCGGAGGGCGGCATCATCCGCGTGGAGGCGAAGCACGCAGCCGACCAAGAGTCTCGGGATGCCGTCCGCTCCCACCTGGCGGCCATTGCCAAGGCCTTTGCCGCCGGCGATTTCAGCATTCCCTCGTTCGTCCACGACCAGACGGTGCCGGGAGTGGCGGGCATCCGGAGGCTGGCGAAGGAGATCCGCTTCCAGTACCAGGAGCGCGAACTCGGCGCGCAGATGGCCATGACCAGCAAGAACAAGGAAGCGCGAAAGGCCATCCACGACTTCCTCGCCTTCCAGATCCGCGAGCACCGCACCGGCGACCCGCAGCCCGGCCACGCCGAGCACCAGCACTGAGGGCAGGCAACTGCACCGGCAAGGCCAGCAACCGCTCCTACGTGGCCTGCGGCGAAGTGGTGGAAGTGGAGGAGTAACGCTCAGCGTGGTAGGAGACGTTGCTTGAAGACGACATGGAGGTCGGAGAGCACGGGGCGGGTTTCATAGGTGTAGGGCAACGCGCTCCCCCGATCGGCGTCGCCGCTGTGAGCACGGACTCAGTTCGGGAAGCCGATACGGCGAACCAGGTCGGCGTAGCGCGGATCGGAGCGCAGGCTGGCCACGTCCGGATCGGACCGAAGCTGGAGCAAGCCGGTGTCGCGCTTCTGGAAACTCACTTCGAGCCAGCGGAAGGCCTCATCCTTCTTGCCCAGACGGGCAGACAGGTACGCTAACACCCAGGGGTCTGGTTGAGGCTTCTCCTTCTCTTGCATGAGCGCATCTTCGTCGAGGTATCGCACGGCGGAGGCATATCCCTTGGCCCGATAGAGCCGCTCAAAATTCTCCGCCGTCTGGGGATCGCGATTCGATTTCAGGAAGCGCATCTGACTAGCGGCGGCTTTCTCGTACTCGCCTCTTGCCGCGTGGGCCTCGGCTAGGAAGTATTGGCCGCCGATGCTGGGATCCAGCTCCACGGCCTTTTCCAGGTGCAGGATGGCTTCGTCATAGCGGCCCGCCATCACCAGGGCTGAGCCCAGGTGGGCGCCAAGCCTTGCCTGCAGGGGGTCGAGTTCGAGGGCCCGCCGGCGTTCCGCGATGGCTTCGTCCACGCGGTTCGCATAGAGCAGATAGAACGAGTAATCGAGGCGCACGTCGGGGGAGTTGGGGTTGAGCTCGAGCGCGCGCCGGTATTCCCGTTCGCTTGCCTGCCAATCCCAGTCCCGCATCAGCGCGACGAGGGCGAGGGCGGCATGGGCTTCCGCCAGATCCTCATCGAGTTCCAGCGCGCCTCGGGCGGCAGCCAACGCCCGCTCCCAGCCTTCTTGCTTTCCGAGGATTGCCTCACGCGCCCAGAAGGCCGCCAGCGCGGCATAGGGGGCGGCATAGCCAGGGTCCTTGGCAATTGCTTGCTCCAGATAAGTCCGGCTGTTCCCCCATTCGGGCGAGAAGGGACCTTTCAAGAGAAAGAAACGCCCGCGCAGGTAGAGCCGGTAGGCCTCGACGTTGGTCGTGGGCTGCCGGGCGGAACGCTGGCGCCCGGGTGTGAACTGCAGGCGCAGGTTGTCACGGATCTCGCGGGCGATTTCTTCCTGAACGGCGAAGATGTCTGCCATCTGCCGGTTGTATTGCTCGCCCCAAAGATGAGAATTGTCGCGGGTGTCCACCAGCTCGGCGCTGACCGAAAGCTGGTCGCCGCGCTGCACGACCCGGCCTGTGAGGATGGCACCCACACCCAGCTCCCGCCCGACCGCCCGCGGGTCCACTTCTTTGCCCTTGTATCGGAAGACCGAGGCGTGAGCGATCACCTTCAGGTTGGGCAGCTGAGAGACGCTGTGGATGAGGCTATCGGTGATGCCGTCGCTGAGGTAATCGACCTCGGCGTCGCCGCTGGCGTTGGCGAAGGGCAGCACCGCTACCGATTGGATGGGGGCACCCCTGCCTGCAAAGTGCAGCCACAGGGCAAGCGCCACAAACACCAGGACGAGCGCGGTGGCGAGTGACAGCCACAGCAACGGCTTGCGCCACCACGGCCGCCGCGAAGCATATCCGACCACAAGGGCGGAGTCGGAATCGCGTTTCAGCCGAAGAAGATCGCCCTTCAGCTCGGCCGCAGTCTGGTAACGCAGCGCGGGGTCCTTCTCTAGCGCCTTGCCGATGATGTGCGCCAGCTCGGGATGAAGCTCCGGGTTCAGGCGGGACGCCGGCAACGGGTTGCGGTTCAGGATCGCGTCCAGCACGACGGCGGTGGTGTCGCCGGTGAAGGCGCGGCGTCCGGTCGCCATTTCATAGAGCACCGCGCCGAAGGCGAATAAGTCGCTGCGCGCGTCGGCCTGGCCGCCGCGCAACTGTTCGGGCGAGGTATAGCCCAGGGTGCCCACCACGACGCCTTCCCGGGTCAGGGTGGGTTCGCCGGCGGTGAGCGCGGTGGGATCAGCGGCCGCTGGCTGCGCCCTCGCCACCTGCTTGGCCAGACCGAAGTCCAGCACCTTGGCCTGACTGCGTTGGGTGATGAAGAGGTTGGCCGGCTTCAGATCGCGGTGGACGATGCCGGCGGCATGCGCTGCCTCCAGCGCATCGGCGATCTGCAGCGCCCATTCCAGGAGTTGCTCCGCCGGAACCGGCTTGCCGGCGATCCGCTCCGCCAAGGTCCGGCCCTCCAGCAACTCCATGGCGATAAAGCTCCGGCCCTCGTGTTTCCCGACGTCGTAGATAGTGCAAATGTGTGGGTGGCTTAGGGCCGAGGCGGCACGGGCTTCGCGGTGAAAGCGCTCCAGCAGCCGGGGATCGCGGGCGAGCTCCTCGGAGAGGAACTTCAGCGCCACTCGCCGCCCCAGGCGGGTATCCTCGGCGACGTAGACTTCGCCCATGCCGCCGGCGCCCAACTTGCCGATCAGGGCGTAGTGGGACACCTGGTCGCCAGCCATCCCGCATCCTCCGCGAGCCGGGAATGTTAGGTGGGGCAGGAAGGCAAGTCAACGAGGGCGCAGCGCGGGCGATTGCCCGGACCGTGTTTTCCCGTTACTATCCGCGCAGTGGCTGCGGAAAAAGAAAACCTGAAAGAGCGGCTGGTCTCGGCGGCGGCGGTCGAGGACGATGCCTCCTTCGAGCTGAAGCTCCGCCCCAGGCGGCTGGCCGAGGTCATCGGCCAGAAGAAGGTGAAGGACCAGCTCTCGGTCGCCATCCAGGCGGCGCGCTCCCGCGGCGAGGCCATGGACCACGTCCTGCTCTATGGCCCGCCGGGTCTGGGCAAGACCACCTTGGCCACCATCATCGCCAACGAGCTGGGCGTCGCCTACCAGC